>NZ_BMOM01000016.1 GCF_014647075.1 Deinococcus aerophilus
TGACCCGTCTCCTGCTCCGCCGGCTGGTCACAATATGAAAAGACTGTCTGAGACAGTCTTTTCATTTCCAAAACGGGCTCTAAGGGGCGTAAAAGAAAACCACCAACCGGGCAGGCACGCAGAACCCAGCGCACCGGCTGGCAGACATCACGGTCCGCCTGCGCCGTTCTGCACGCCCCACACCCAGAAGGGAAGGCCGACCTGCACCGGTCGCCTTCCCTCCCCTGCCCCGCCTCAGTTCAGTCGCAGCCAGTAGTACTCATGACGGCCCATCATCACGGTGTACTGTCCACCCTCCTGCACCGGCGGAAAAGGACTGGCGCCGGACAGGGTCACAGGGATCCGGCCCTCGTACTGGCTGAGGTCCAGGGTGGCCGACTGGGCATTGGCCGCGAAGTTGTAGATCAGCAGCAGGGTCTCGTTGTCGTGGTTGCGGGTAAACGCCAGGATGGCGGCGTTGTTTGTGTCAATGAAATGCAGGTCTCCGTAGGCGAAGGCCGGGTGCTGGCGGCGGGCTTCCAGCAGGCGCGAGGTCCACTTGAGCAGGCTGCCGGGGTCACGCTCCTGGGCCTGCACGTTGACGCGCTGGTAGCCGTATACCGGGTCGCTGATCGGCGGGAAGAAGCAGTCCGAAGGCCAGGCCGTCGAGAAGCCGCCGCTGATGCCCGCGTTCCACTGCATGGGGGTGCGCACGCCGTTGCGGTCGGCCAGTCCCAGCTCATCGCCCATGCCGATCTCGTCGCCGTAGTACAGGATCGGGCTGCCCGGCAGCGCCAGCAGCACGCTGGTCAGCAGTTCGATGCGTCGGCGCTCGTTGTTCAGCAGCGGCGCGAGGCGGCGGCGGATACCCACGTTGATGCGCATGCGCGGGTCGGGCGCGTAGGCTGCGTACATGAAGGTCCGTTCCTCATCCGTGACCATTTCCAGCGTCAGCTCGTCGTGGTTGCGCAGGAACGTGGCCCACTGCCCGAACGACGGCACCTCGGGCAGACGGCCCATGATCTCGCGGATGCTCGTGGTGTCTTCCTGCTTGAGCGCCATGTACAGCCGGGGCATCACCGGGAAGTTGAAGCACATGTGGAACTCGGGGTTCTCCTCGGTGCCGAAGTAGGGAGCGACCTCCTCGGGCCACTGGTTGGCCTCGGCGAGCAGCAGCCGCCCGGGATATTCCCGGTCTACGAGCTGCCGCATGACCCGCAGGATCTCGTGGGTTTCGGGCAGGTTCTCGCAGTTGGTGCCCTCGCGCTCGATCAGGTAGGGCACCGCGTCTACCCGGAAACCGTCCAGGCCCATGTTCAGCCAGAAGCGCATCACGTCCAGCAGTTCCTCGATCACCCGCGGGTTGTCGAAGTTCAGGTCCGGCTGGCTGGCAAAGAAGCGGTGCCAGTAAAAGCGGCCGCTCACCTCGTCGCGCGTCCAGTTGCTCGTCTCGGTGTCGGTAAAGATGATGCGGGCGCCCGCGTACTCGGTGCCCGTGTCGCTCCAGACATAGTAGTCGTGGTACTCGTTGGGGCTACCGTCGGGCAGCGTGGGGCCGCGCCGCGCCGCCTGGAACCACGGATGGTCGATGGAGGTGTGGTTGGTCACCAGATCGGCGATCACCCGCAGGCCGCGGGCGTGGGCCTCGTTCAGGAAGAACTGAAAGTCCTCGATGGTGCCGAGGTCCGGATGAATGCCGGTGTAATCGGCCACATCGTAGCCGTCGTCGCGCAGCGGGCTGGGATAGAAGGGCAGCAGCCACAGGCAGTCCACGCCCAGATTGCGCAGGTATTCGAGTTTGCCGGTCAGTCCGGGAAAGTCGCCCTTGCCGTCCCCGTTGCCGTCCGCAAAGGTCCGCACAGACAGTTCGTAGAAGACGGCGCTCTTGTACCACTGGGGATGGGTGTGCTGGGTCATTGGGTCCAAGTGTACCCAAGTGTTCCCGGGAGCAGGCAGTCCTTTAATTGACGCCCCTGATTTCCATGAGGGAGCGCCCGCCTGCCTGGACCACCGCGGCAGCCCCACCCCCGCCTTCTTTGCGCCGCGTGACCGTCTGCGGAGGCCTGAGCTCGGAGCGTGCTGGGCATGGGGCATGGAAACGTCCCTGGCCTGAGAAGAAGGGTCCGGCATCCCGGCACCCGACAACAAAAAACCTCCGCACGTGGCGGAGGCTTTGGCTTGGCTGGGGCACAAGGACTCGAACCTTGATCGACAGTGTCAGAGACTGTTGTCCTGCCATTAGACGATGCCCCAACGAGGCTGCGCTTCCTGTTTCGGGGAAGGCGACGCAGAGTATAGACGGGGCCACCGGGCACGTCAAGCCGGGGGGCGGGGCTGTCCGGCCAGCAGGGCATCTTCAGCGTTTCATCAGAAATGAATGGACCGCGTTCAGAGCGTGCTTGCCGCCCCTGGCTGGACTCTGGTACACTAAGGTGTTGCCGCGCCGCTGCGCCCGTGTCTCCCCCTGTTGGATTAAGCCCAGCAGACAGGCCGAAGGACGCACGGCAGCAGGTTTACAGGCTGGCTTACGAACGAAGTTTTGTAAGCCCAGGAGGACAGGAGTTCATGGAAGACAACACCCAGACCCCCGCCCCGCAGGGTGGGACTCAGCCCACGACGGGCACCGATACGGCCACTCCGGCCACGACCGATCAGTCCACTCCGCAGACGGACACTGCGCCGCAGGCCACCGCGCCCGCGAGCAGCGCCCCCGAGGAGCGCGAGTACCCGGCCATGACCATGGAGGACATTCTCGCCAGCGAGGCGCAGGAGCCCCAGAGCGTCACCCGCGGCGACATCGTGGACGGCCAGATCGTGTTCATCGGCCAGGAAGGCATCGCGGTTGACATCGGCGCGAAGGTCGAGGGCATCATTCCCCTCAACCAGCTCGGCGACGAACCCGTGACGCTGGAAGAAGCCCAGGGCATGTACAAGCCCGGCGAAACCATCGAAGCCTATGTGGTCCGCGTGGACCTGTCCAACAGCCAGATCGTGCTCAGCAAGAAGCGCGCCGATCAGGACAAGGGCTGGCGCGTCCTCGAGAAGATGCAGGAAGCCGACGAGGCTTTCGAAGTCGAGGTGCTCGAGAAGGTGCGCGGCGGTCTGGTGGCTCAGGTCGAGGGCATCCGCGCCTTCCTGCCTGCCTCTCAGGTCGATACCCGCCGGGTCAACGATCTGGATCCCTTCGTGGGCAAGCCGCTGATGGTCAAGCTCATTGAGCTCAACCGCAAGCGCAACCGCGTGATCATCAGCCACCGCGCCATCATGGAAGCCCAGAAGGCCAAGGCCCGCGAGGAAACCGTCGGCCAGCTGGAAGCCGGCGCGCAGTTTGAAGGCGAAGTTGTCGAGATCACCGATTTCGGCGTGTTCGTCAACCTCGGCGGCATCGACGGTCTGGTTCACCGCTCGGAGCTGACCTACGGCCGCTTCAACCACCCGCGCGACGTGGTCGCCGTGGGCGACAAGGTCCAGGTGCAGGTGATCGACGTGGACGAGGGCCGCGAGCGCATCAACCTGTCCATGAAGTCGCTGACCCAGGACCCCTGGGAAGGTGCTGTGGACCGGTACAGCGTCGGCCAGCGCGTCAAGGGCAAGGTCACCAACCTGACCAACTTCGGGGCCTTCGTGGAACTCGAGTCCGGTCTGGAAGGTCTGGTCCACGTCAGCGAGATGAGCTGGACCAAGCGCGTGCGTCACCCCAATGAGGTCATGAAGGAAGGCGACGAGGTCGAGGCCGTCATCCTGCGTATTGACCCCAAGGAGCGCCGCATCAGCCTGGGCATCCGTCAGACCACCGACGATCCCTGGAGCGCGCTGCCTGACCGCTACCCGCCCGGCACGCCGGTCAAGGGCAAGATCACCGGCATGACCGATTTCGGCGTGTTCATGGAGATCGAGGAAGGCATCGAGGGTCTGATCCACATCAGCGAACTCGATACCGCGCGCGTCAACAACCCGGCCGACCTGTTCAAGAAGGGTGACGAGATTGAGGCCATGATCCTCAACATCGATCCCGTCGAGCAGCGCGCCAGCCTGAGCCGTCGCCGCTTCCTGGGTGGGGGCGCTCCCCCCGCGCAGCGCGACTACGTCAGCCAGGGCGGCGGCAGCCGCAGCGACCGTTACGGCGGCGCACCCGGCGGTGGCCGCAGCGGCGGTCGCGGTGGACGTGGCGGCGGAGCCGACTACAACTACAACGCCAAGGACGCCAGCCAGGGCGGCAAGATCAGCACCAAGCTGGGCGACGTGTACGCCGACCTGTTTGCGCAGTTCGGTCTGGGCGGCGACAAGAAGGACGAGGCCACCAGCGCCGAGTCTGCCGATACCGCCAGCACCGACACCTCCAACGAGGACACCCAGGCCTAAGCCCTGAGGTCCACGTGACCAACACAAAGGCCCGGACGCACTCAGCGTCCGGGCCTTTCTTGGTGCTGTCGTTTGGTGCCGTCGTGCTGAGGTCCGTGTCCCGCGCAGGCCTCTTGTAAGCGGGACACGGCTCAGACCGGTGGAGACTGGGCCGGGTGACGCGCGAGCGCAAAGGTTTGCTGGGCGCTGTCGTCGCCCGGCAGTTTCTCGTACTCGCCGTCCAGACACAGTTCCCACGACCCGCGGTGGTCGGTCCACTCGGTTTCCAGAATGTCCAGGAACTGGTCACGGTGGGTGTCGTCAAGCACCGGGGCAATCACCTCCACGCGGCGGTCGAGGTTGCGGCTCATCCAGTCGGCGCTGCCGAAATACACTTCCGGATGTCCCCCGTTGCCAAAGGCGTAGACGCGGGCGTGTTCCAGATACCGGCCCAGCAGGCTGCGAACCCGCACCGTCTCGGAGAGGCCCGGTACCCCGGGACGCAGGCAGCACACGCCCCGGATGATCAGATCGATGCGGACCCCGGCCCCGGCCGCCGCGTACAGCGCCTCGATCATGGCCGGGTCGGTCAGGGAGTTCACCTTGATGCGCGCCCAGGCGTCGTGCCCGGCACGGGCGTGCTCCGACTCGCGCTCCAACAGGGCTTCCAGGCCGTTGCGGGCGGTGTCAGGAGCCACGAGCAGGTGGGTGTACTCGGCCGCCGCGTAGCCGGTGAGGTGATTGAACAGCTCGGCCACATCGGTGCCGAGTTCGGGATCGGCGCTCAGCAGGCTCAGGTCGGTGTACAGGCGGGCGGTCTTGGGATTGTAGTTGCCGGTGCCGATGTGCACGTAGCGCCGCAGCCCCCCCTCCTCGCGCCGCACGATCAGCGTGACCTTGGCATGGGTCTTGAGGCCCGCCATGCCGTACACCACGTGCGCCCCGGCGCGTTCCAGTTTGCGTGCCCAGCTGATGTTGCGCTGCTCGTCAAAGCGGGCCTTGAGCTCGATCAGGGCCACCACCTGCTTGCCGTTCTCGGCGGCGGTCCGCAGCGCGGCAAGCAGGCGGGGATCGTCGCCGGTGCGGTACAGCGTCTGCTTGATCGCGAGCACCTGGGGATCGCGGCTGGCCTCCTCCAGAAAATTCAGGATGTTGGCAAAGCCGTCGTAGGGGTGATGCAGCAGCACGTCCCCCCGGCGCAGGGTCTCAAAGATGCCGTTCTCCTCATCGCCGTCCAGATCGGGAACCGCCGGAGCGTAGGGGGGAAAGCCCAGATCCGGGCGCTCGATGGGCAGGCCCATCAGGTCGGCGCTGCCCAGCGGACCTTCCAGCAGGAAGATGTCCTCGGGCGCCAGCCGCAGGCGCTCCTGCAAGAAGGCCACCAGCCGGACGGGCGTATCGCGCACCACCTCCAGCCGCACGGCGGCCCCAAAGCGGCGGCGGCGCAGGCCGTCCTCAATGGTCGCGAGCAGGTCCTCGGCCTCCTCCTCCTCGAACTCGTAATCGGTATTGCGGGTCACCCGGAAGACGTGGGCCGCAAGCACCTCCCGGCCCTTGAACAGGTCGCCGATGTTCGCGGCGATCACGTCCTCGAGCATCAGCAGTGCGTCCCCGATGACCACCACACGCGGCAGCACACCCACCGGTACCTTGACGCGGGCAAAATCCGGCGATCCGTCCGACGCGCCCCTGAGCAGCACTGCGAGGTTCAGGCTGAGGTTGCTGAGGTACGGAAACGGGTGGCTGGGATCCACCACCAGCGGCGTGAGCACCGGCTGAATCTCGGCGAGGTAATGCTCGCGCAGGCTGGCGCGGGCGCGCTTGCCCAGGTCGGCCACCCGCGTGAGCTTGACGCCCTCGTCCATCAGGGCCTTGAGCGCCTTGCGGGTGGTCTTCTCGATCTCGCGCAACATGCCCTGGGTCCGCTCGCGCACCAGCGCCAGGGTCTCGCGCGGGAGCAGACCGTCCAGGCCCGGCGTATTCACCCCAGCCACAATCTGGCGGTGAATGCCCGCCACGCGCACCATGAAGAACTCGTCGAGGTTGCTGCCGCAGATGGCCGCATATTTCAGGCGTTCCAGCGGGGGGTTGCGCAGGTCACGCGCCTCGGCCAGCACCCGTTCGTTGAAGGCCAGCCACGACAGCTCGCGGTTGAGGTAGCGGCTCTCGGGATTGGCGACCGTGCTGTGCGTGCGCGTTTCACCCATGCCGTCCGGCTCCGGCTTCTTCCGGCGGCGTTTGGTCCGGGCGGGAGAAGGGCTGACGGTGGCGGTCGTGGACTTGTCGCGGGGCACAGGCAGAACTCCTTTTGCGAGAGCGGGGTCGGGGACAGGGCAGCCGGTCTGAAGCGAAGGGGGGGCGGCGCCGGTCCTCCTGGGGTCAAGGCATTAGAGCACCGATGCACACGCACCGCACTGTACTTTGCTTGAAACTCTCCTTCGCTTGGGCGAGGCTGGGGCAAGCCGGTATCGCCGCCCTGCCCACAAAGGGGTGGGGCCGGGCCAGCGCCTGTGCAGCGCAGCGGCCCCGCCCCACCCCGCTTTCCTAGACCCGTTTGAACAGCAGCGCCGCGTTCTGGCCGCCGAAGGCAAACGAGTTGCTCAGAGCGTATTCCACCTGCTGCTCGCGGGCGCCCTCGGGGATGTAGTCCAGATCCAGCTCGGGGTCGGGATCGGTCAGGTTGATGGTGGGGGGCAGAATGCCGTCCTTAAGGGCCTGCGCCACGGCGATGGCCTCCACCGCGCCCGCCGCGCCCAGCAGGTGTCCGGTCATGGATTTGGTGCTGCTGACCGCCAGCCGCGAGGCGTGGTCTCCAAAGACATGCTTGAGGCCCTGGGTCTCGTACAGGTCGTTGTAGTAGGTGCTGGTGCCGTGGGCGTTGACATACCCGACCTGCTCGGGGTTGACGCCCGCCGTGCTCAGGGCCATGCGCATGGCGACCTGTGCGCCGCGTCCCTCGGGGGCGGGCATGGTGATGTGGTGCGCGTCGGCGCTTGTGCCGTAGCCGACGATCTCGGCGTAGATGGTGGCTCCGCGCGCCCGGGCCCGCTCGTACTCTTCCAGAATCAGCAGGCCCGCGCCCTCGCCCAGCACAAAGCCGTCGCGCGAGGCACTGAAGGGCCGGCTGGCCGTCTGGGGGTCGTCGTTGCGTGTGGACAGCGCCTTCATGTTGGAAAACCCGCCGATGGCGATGGGCGTGACGGCGGCCTCGGTGCCCCCGGCGATCATCACGTCGGCCAGGCCGAGCTGGATGTAACGCGCCGCGTCCCCCACCGCGCCGGTGCCGGTCGCGCAGGCGGTGACGACCGTGCTGCTCGGACCGGTGGCCCCGAACTTCATGGCGACGTGGCCGGTCGCCATGTTGGCAATCATCATGGGAATGAACATGGGGCTGATGCGCCCCGGGCCGCGGGCGTGCAGCACCCCGGCCTGGTCCTCGAAGGTCTTGACCCCGCCAATGCCGCTGCCGACCACCGTGCCGACCCGCTCGCCGCTCAGTTCCTCGGCGCTCAGGCCGCTGTCGCGGGCGGCCAGTTCGGCGGCGGCCAGCGCGAGCTGCACGTAACGGTCGAGCTTGCGGGCCTCGCGCGGATCCACGAAGGCGTCCAGGCTCTCCCCCACCTCGCCCGCGATCTTGCTCGCCGTATTCGACGCATCAAAGTGCGTGATGGGCCCGATTCCGCTGCGTCCGGCGCGCTGCGCCTCCGCGAATGCCTGCGCTCCCATGCCAATGGGCGTCACCGGTCCCAGCCCCGTGATCACCACCCGCCTCAAGCCTGAAACACCCATGTCTTCTCTCCTTGCTCCGAATTCCTGCACACTGGACGTCATGCAAAAGGGCGGGGAACGGTCTTCACCGCGCCCCGCCCACCCGAACTCTTTTCCGGCTCCCGGACGGGAACCGGAGCGCAGTTACTGCTGGCCCTCGATGTAATCCACGGCGGCCTGCACCGTGCGGATGGTTTCGGCGTCCTCATCACTGATGGTGATGCCGAATTTGTCTTCCAGACCCATGATCAGCTCGACGGTCTCGAGGCTGTCTGCACCCAGGTCCTCCACGAAACGGGCCTCGGGGTTCACTTTGTCCGCGTCGACACCCAGCTTGTCAACGATCACATCTTTTACATCATCAAAAGTCGCCATATGTTTGTTCCTCCTGTCCTGAAGTCTGCGCCAGTCTACACGGGCAGGCCGGGGGTGTCATGTTTCTTGAACGGGGTGCAAAGCGCGGAGCGCCGGAGTGGCCCGGCGCCCATCCCTCAGCTCGGATTCAGGCCGCCGTCCACGCCCACGGTCTGGCCGGTGATGTACCCGGCGCCCTCGGAGGCCAGGAAGGCGACCAGCGCCGCCACCTCCTCCGGCTGGCCGAAACGGGCCAGGGGAATGCTGTCGAGGTAGCCCTTCTGCACACCTTCGGGCAGGGCCGCCGTCATGTCCGACTGAATGAAGCCGGGGGCCACGGCGTTGACGGTGATGCCGCGCCCGCCGTATTCCTTGGCCAGCGCCCGCGTCAGCCCGATCAGGCCGGCCTTGCTCGCCACGTAGTTGGCCTGTCCGGCATTTCCGGTAAGACCCACCACGCTGGCGATGTTGACGATGCGGCCTGAGCGTGCCCGCATCATGTGCTTGAGGGCCGCGCGGCACGCGGCGAAGGCACTGGACAGGTTGGTCTGGATCACGGCGTCCCAGTCCTCGTCCTTCATGCGCACGGCCAGCCCGTCGCGGGTGATGCCGGCATTGTTCACGAGGACGTCGAGGCGGCCCATCTGCACGATCACCGCCTCCACCAGCTGTGTGGCGTGGGCGGGCGCGGACAGGTCCGCTCCGAACACCTCGGCGCGGACGCCGTGCTCGCGGGCTTCGGCCGCCGCCTTCTCGGCCTCGGCGGCGTTGCGGCCATAATGAACGGCGACATCGAAGCCGTCTGCGGCGAGCTTCAGGGCCACCGCACGGCCCAGGCCCCGGCTGCTGCCGGTCACGAGGGCGACTTTACGGGGGGTGGGCGCATTCTTGGAATCGGTCATGGAACCTCTGGAATCGGGAAAGGAGGGGTAGGATGGGAGCTGGGCCGCGGCAGTTCTGACGGCGCCGGGTCAACCGGCACGGCAAAGCGCCGGGAGCGCTGGCGGTACGGACTCCGGGCCAGGACGGACTACGAAGTGGTCAGGTCGGCCCGTTCGGCCGGCGTCATGCGCTCAAACGTCTGTACCTCCGCCGCCGTGCCCACATTGACCACCGTCGCGTCGGGCAGGATGCGCTTGACCAGCCCGGTCAGCACCTTGCCGGGGCCGAATTCCACGAAGGTATCCACACCCAGGTCGGCCAGTGCCCGCACGGTCTCGACCCAGCGCACCGCCCCGGTGATCTGACTCTCCAGCAGCCCGGAGACACGGGCCGGATCATCGTTGACGGCGGCCGTCACATTGGCCACCACTGGAAATGCGAAGGGGTGGTAGGCGGCGGCCCTCAAATCGGGCGCGAGGCCCGCCGCCGCCGGGGCCATCAGGGCGCAGTGGAACGGAGCGCTGACCTTCAGGGGAATGGCCTTCAGGCCGCGGGCCTTGAGTTCGGCGGCGGCGGCCTGTACCGCCGGCGCCGAGCCGCTGATCACCGTCTGGGTGGGGGCGTTGAAGTTGGCGGGCTGCACGCCGTCGATTTGCGCGCAGACCTCGGCCACCACCGCGGGATCACCCATGATGGCGCTCATGGCCCCGTCGCCGGGCGCGACGGCCCGCTGCATCAACGTGCCGCGTGTGCGGGTCAGGCGCAGGGCATCGGCCAGAGACAGAACCCCGGCCGCCACCAGGGCGCTGTACTCCCCCAGCGAGTGTCCGGCGGCCACCACGGGCGTCAGACCCGTCGTGTCCTGCCACGCCCGGTACGCCGCCACGCTCGCCGCGACCAGGGCGGGTTGCTGGTTGGCGGTCAGGGTCAGGTCTTCGAGCGGCCCGGTCTCGATCACGGCGCGCAGGCCCGGCAGCGTGGCCTCGGCCTCGGCATAGACGGCCTCGGCCACCGGAAAGGCGGCGCTCAGATCGGTCCCCATGCCCACCGCGTGCGATCCCTGACCGGGAAACAGGGCCGCGATCCGGGAGCTCAAGCCTCCACCCCGGCCAGCGTGGAAACGGCCTTCGCCTTCAGACTGGGCGCACCGGCCCACCACTTCATCGTTCCGGCCACCCAGCTCAGGCCACCGCCAAAGGCAATCAGCAGCAGTTGTTGGCCGTCTTGCACCCGCCCGTCATCCACCGCCTCGCGCAGGGCGAGCGGTACGGTCGCGCTGGAGGTATTGCCGTAGCGGTCCAGGTTGATCACGGTTTTGCTCATGGGAATGCCGAAGCGTTCCACGGCCGCTTCAATGATCCGCACATTGGCCTGATGCGGAATCACCCAATCCACGTCCGCGCTGGTCAGGCCGCTCTTTTGCAGCACCTTCTGGCCGCTGTCGCCCAGTACGCGCACGGCGAACTTGAAGACCTCGCGGCCGTTCATGCCCACGCTGTCGCCCATCTCAAAGCCGCCGGGCAGGTGCGGCGCCACGTTGCGCAGGTACAGGCTGGACCCCCCCGCACCGTCCGCGCCCATGATGAATTCTTGGAACCCCAGCCCGGCGGGAACGGGTCCCACCACTGCCGCCCCCGCACCGTCACCGAACAGAATGGCCGTGCCCCGGTCCTGCTGATCCACGATCTTGCTCAGCGCCTCGGCGCCCACGACCAGCACCCGCTGCGCCGCGCCGGACTGAATCAGACCAGACGCCACGCTCAGGGCGTACACAAAACCGCTGCAGGCGGTGGACAGGTCAAACGCCGCCGCTCCCGTCAGGCCCACCTGCATGGCAATCAGCGCGGCGGTAGACGGCATCAATGCGTCCGGACTGACCGTGGCGCAGATCACCGCATCCACCCCTTTCAGGGCGTCCGGGTCGCGGTCCAGCATGTCGCGCACCGCGCCCACGCCCACATCCGAAGTGTACTCATCGGGGGCCGAGAAACGCCGCTCGCGGATACCGGTCCGCGATTCGATCCACTCGGCATTGGTCTCCATGTATGCCTCGAAGTCCGCGTTGGTCACGACCCTTGCGGGTACGTAGCTGCCCAGGGCAGTGATGCCGATGCTGGGGCGTCCAGGACGATCAGTGGGAGCGCTCATATCCATCACGGTAGCATTCATTGAACGCCCGTTCAATGAATTGAGTTCAGTCTTCTGGGACCCCGGGAAGGCGGGGGGTCGAGACGGGGCGGCGCACCATACGGAAGGGGGGAGCACGCCCCGCAGGACGCGCCCCCCCCCTTCTGATGGTGCGGTTTACTCTTCGGTCTTGGCCCCGGGCTCGCCCTCACCCTGCGGCTGCGCCTGCGCGTCGGCCTGCGCGTCCCCGGCGGGGGCGTCGACTTCGGTCTGGGCGGGCTTGCTCAGCTGAGCGAGCGCCTGCTGGAGGCCCTTCTCGCGCACCAGGCTGGTGTAGTACGAGTTGATGCCGTCCGGCCCCAGCTGCTTGCTGAGTTCCTGGGGGTTGAGGTTGTTGGCCTGCGCCAGGGCGTTCATGGTCTGGTTGAACTCGGCGTCGCTGACCTGCACCTTGAGGTCCTCGGCCAGCTTCTCCAGGGCCAGATCGCGCTTCACGCGGTTCTCGGCATTCTTGGCGAGGTCGGCCATGAACTCGTCGAGCTTGCCCTGCTCCTGCATGAAGGACTCGTACTCGCCCCACTTGACGCCCTGGCGGCCCAGGTCATCCTTGATTTCCTCGAGCATCGACTCGCGGCGGCGGTCCAGCAGCGCCTGGGGAATGTCGGCCTGCAGGCCCTCGGTCAGGTGGGTGACGAACTCCTCGCGGCGGGCGTTCTCGCCCTCCTGCGTGGCGCGGCGCTCCAGCTCGGTCTTCAGGTCGGTGCGCAGACGGTCAAAGCTGTCGAAGTTCAGCGACTTGGCGAACTCATCGTCCAGCGCCTGGGTCTGCTTGGTCTTGACGTCCACGATGCGCACCGTGACGGTGTGCTCGGGATGCTCGTGGTCGCCGTGCTGGTGGGCCGGCACGGTGATTTCCACGGTGTCGTCCTTGTTCTTGCCCAGCAGCGCGTCGCGCACGTGCGCCTCGGCGACGTCCATGTAGATGGGGTAGGTGCCGCCGTCCTCGCCCTGCTCCTCCACGGTCACCTGATCGCTGGCCTCGATGGGCCGGTCGGCGCTCTCGAAGGTCGCGTTGCGCTCCTGCAGGTCGCTCAGGGTGCGTTCCAGCACCTCGTCGGTGATCTCGGGAGCCGCGGCGCTGAGGCTCAGGCCGCTCCACTCGGGCAGGGTCACGTCGGGGTAGGTCTCGCCCTTGACGGTGAACTCGAAGGCCTGCCCGCTGACCACCGGCTGGGGGTCAATGCTGGCGTCCACCAGGCTGAGCTGCAGCTCACGCGCGGCCTGGCTGTAGTGCGTCTGCAGCAGGCGGTCACGCACTTCCTGCTCCACGTACCCCTTGCCCACGCGGCCCTCGATGACCTTGCGGGGGGCCTTGCCCGGGCGGAAGCCGGGCACACGCACGTCGCGCGCCAGCCCTGCCCACACCTGGTCGTAGGCGCGGTTCACTTCGGAGGCGGGCACCGAAACCCGGAACTCCACCTTGTTGCCATCTCTGCTGATCAGCTCTGCCACGTTCATCTCCCGTCTGCTGCCCCCCGACGTGAGGCCCACAGGGGGCCACCGCCAGGGCGGGCGCACTTGATCTTTGTCTGCCGTGCCGGGCGCGCCCCCCACTGAAGCGGGGCCTGCGGGCGCGCGGCATGCCGCCCGGTATCATAGTGCGTTTTGCCCCTTCGCGTACACCCGCCGGTTTGGTCCGGCGCACGGCCCGGTCCGGACCGGCCCACAACAGCGGCAGCCCTCCCCTGTTCAGAGAAGAGCCGCCGCCGTTGTGGTGCGAGGAAAGGGACTTGAACCCTCACATCCTATGGATACCAGATCCTAAGTCTGGTGCGTCTACCAGTTCCGCCATCCCCGCAGATCTGCCGTGCTGTGCCGAATAAAAATCCGGCCCCCACCGACGAGGGCAGAGACCGGGGTCATGCTCGGTACAACAAGTGGGGTGGATTAGGGGACTTGAACCCCCGGCCTCCGCTTCCACAGAGCGGCGCTCTAACCAACTGAGCTAAACCCACCACGTCCTGCCAACCCGCACAGGCCTACACATCCTAGTCGGCGGTGGGCAGGGTGTCAATGACCCCGGCCCGGCAGACGACTTTGCCCGGTTCCGGCACGGCACAGGGGGCGGGTGGTTACTTGGGCCGCTCGGCCGCCCGGCGGATGGCATCGAGCAGTCTGCCCACCGCCTGCGCGACGTGGGCGGCCTCACGACGCACCTCGGGGTCGCGCGAGAAGCGGGTCAGCCGCTCGGCGGCGTCACGCACGGCGCTGAGCAGGGCCTCGGTGGGCACGCGGGCGCGGCCCGGCCCCTTGCCGGACGGGGGGGTTCGGGGATCGGTCATGCGCTCACCTCCGCTGCGGTCAGCCACAGGGCGCGGTAGGGATCCAGGGTCACGGTGGGGCGTGACAGGGCAAAGGCGCTGCCGCTCAGGGCGTCGGCGGCGTGTTCGCCCAGATGGCCGCGCAGCACGTAGGCGGGCAGGGCCACCCGCTCCTCGCTGAAGTTGTACACCTCCAGCAGGGTGCCCTGCGGATGGTCGCGGCGCAGCAGCAGCACGCGGGGGTCGGGGCACGGCGCGGCCACGCTCTCGATGGAGGCGTGCAGGTGGGGCAGGCTCCTGCGCACCGCGATCAGGTGGCGCAGCCCGGCGTTGACCCGGCCAGCCGGCGTCTCGGGGTGTTCGGCCACCTCACGGGCCAGCGCCCAGTCCATGCGGGGACGGTGGACCCAGCGGTTGTCGGCGGCGTGTTCGGGGGTGTCGGCGTAATTCGGGTCGTTGAGCAGCGCCAGTTCATCGCCCATGTACAGCAGCGGCACGCCGCCAAAGCCCAGCACCACCGCGTGCAGCAGCAGCAGCCGGCCCACGGCGAGGTCAATCTGGACTTCGTCGCCGTCCTCTAACGCCGCCTCCAGACCCGCGAGGCTGGCTGCCGAGCCGCTGATGCGCCGGTCTCCGGTCGCCGGGTTGTGCTGGAACACCAGCCCCCGCGCGAAGGACCCCGGAAACGTGCCGCTGTAGAAGTCGCTGAGAAAGTGGCGATGCCCGGGTCCGCTGAGGCCCACGCGGGCCGCGTCCTCGTCGCCGATGGCCCAGCCGATGTCGTCGTGGCAGCGCACGTACATGCCCCAGGTGGTGTTCGTCGGCTTGGGCGCAAAGGCGCGCAGGGCCTCGGCCATCAACCGGGTATCGCGGCTCGCGAGGCTGCTCCACAGCTGCACCATCAGGCTGTTGTGGTAGGCCATGTCGCTGACCCGGCCGTGGTGGGTGCCGGTGCCCAGGTAATGAATCAGGTCGCCCGGAGCCACGATGGCCTCGGCCTTGAAGGCCACCGCCGGAGCCACGATGCGCGCCGCCGCCCGCAAGGCCCGGGTCAGGTGATGCACTTCCGGCTCGTTCTGGCTGCTCGTGCCCAGCCGTTTCCAGATAAAGGCGATGGCGTCCAGCCGGAAGACCTCCACGCCCCGGTTGGCCAGCGTCAGGATGATGTCCACGAACTCGGCGAGCACCTCCGGATTGCCCCAGTTCAGATCCCACTGGTAGGTGTTGAAGGTGGTCCAGACCCAGCCGCCCGCCGCCTCGTCAAAGGTGAAATTGCCCGGCGCGAAGTCGGGAAAGACCTCGGGCAGCGTGGCCTCGTAGGCGTCCGGGCCGCTGCGGTCAGGGAAGATATGAAAGTAATCGCGGTACCTGGCCTCGCCGGCCCGCGCCCGCGCCGCCCAGTCGTGCTCACGGGCCACGTGGTTGAGCACCAGATCCAGCACCAAGCTGATGCCGCGTCCGCGCAGGTCACGGGCGAGCGCCGAGAGGTCGTCCATGCTCCCCAGATCCGGCCGCACCGAGCGGTAGTCGGCCACCGCGTAGCCGCCGTCGTTCTCACCGTCGCGGGGGCGCAGCAGCGGCATCAGGTGCAGGTAGGTGACCCCCAGCCCTTCCAGATAGTCCACATGCTCCTGCACGCCACGCAGCGTGCCGGCAAAGCGGTCGGCGTAGGCCACGTAGCCCAGCATGCGCGGCGACTGCAGCCAGTCGGGAGACAGCAGCCGCGCCTCGTCGAGCCGTTTCAGATCGGCGGGGCGGGTATGAAAGGCGTGCAACATGATCTCCAGCAACCGCTGCAGCAGGGGCCCGGCCCGCTCTCCATACACCGCCTGAAGGCTGGCCTGCAGTTCAGGGCCGTAACGCTCCAGCCGCAGCAGAAAAGTCTCGGCCTCACGGTCGTCGTCGAAGGCCCGCCTCAGTTGCGTGACCTGCTCCGTAGTCAGCATGGTTCACAGCATACGGTGTGTCTGGAAATGATTCCAAAAAAGGGCAGAAACGGTGAAGTCCCTCAGAACAGTTCGTCCAGCAGTCGGTAGTAGTCCAGTTTTTGCAGATCGATGGATTCGCGCCCGTACAGATCGAGAAACTGCTCGGCGTATTCGGCACCCAGATTGCGGGTCAGGCTGCGGTGGGTCAGGGCCAGATCGGCGTGGCGGTCGGCGAGCCCGGCGCGGCCCACGTCGATCAGGCCGTCGATGTACTCGCCGTTTACGATGAAGTTGGGCAGGCAGGCGTCGCCGTGCGTGACCACCAGGTCCTCGGTCTCCGGGCGGGTGCGGACCAGTTCGTTGAAGACGCCCACCGCCGTGCGGCCACGGCGTTCCTCATCAAAATCCGTCTCGTCCACCACGCCGGCCGCCACCCGTTCGCGGGCGCGGGCCAGCATGACGGGCAGAGACATGTTGAAGGGGCATTCGCGTACGGGCAGGGCGTGCAGTTCTCGCAGCGCGCGGGCGAGCAGGCTGACCAGCCGCTGTGGGTGCAGCAGCACATCCGGGTGGCTGGCGTCCAGACCGGGAATGCGGGTCATGGCGAGGTACTCGTGGTTGCCCTCAATCTCATAGCCCATCATGCGCGGCACCGGCACGCGCCCCCACAGCCAGCGCAGGCGTTCGCGTTCCTGTTGCAGGGTGCCGGCCGGCCAGCCGCCCCGGGCCTGCACCTTGACCACGTGGCGGCCCGACTTCCATACGCCCGCGCCGCTCTCTCCCACGGTCACGTGCTCCCAGCGGGCGGCGGGCAGGACCCGGCGCAGCGGGACGGGCAGGGTCAAGGTTTCGTTCACGGCCGGCAGGATAGATCATGCAGTCCGGGCGCGGGCCGAGGCGCATGATGAAGGGCGTGACCACTTCCAGAACAGGCCCCCGGCCCGGCAGCACGGCCAAACCCCGCGAACACCGGGCAGACTGGTTTTCCGCCGCCATCGGGCGCACCCGTTTCGTGGTCCTGATCGCGGTGATCGCGGTGCTGCTCGTGTCGTTCAGCCTGTTCCTGCAGGGCACGGTGCTTGCCCTCTCGACGCTGTACGACTCCTGGCACGAGACCCTCAAGGCCGGCATTCAAAGCCAGCGCGGCAGCCTGGCGGTGGAATTTCTGGAAGTCGTGAGCACCATGCTCAAGGCGGTGGTCTTCTACCTGATCGGGGTGGGGCTGTACTCGCTGTTCATCTCACCGCTGAACCTCACGAGCGCGCTGGGCGTCGAGAGCCTCGCCGACCTGGAACAGAAGATCATCTCGGTGATCGTGGTGATTCTGGGTGTCACCTTTCTGGAGCATTTCGTGCGCTGGCAGGACCCCGTAGAAACCCTGTATTTCGCCGGGGCCTTCGCGCTGGCCGGCGGAGCACTCGTGTTCTTCCAGCGCGTGCATTCCGGGCACGGCAGCGACCTGCAGCAACCCGAGGCCAAACTGCGCGCCCGGCGCGAGTTGTTTGAACACGACGACGAGCAGCGGCACATCGAGGAAGAGGAGGTCGAGCGCGCCGCGGAGGTCACCGAATCCAAGGCCGAGGGCAAGATCAAGTCCCAGGAGGACGCCGGGTAGACCGCAATAGCGAGGCGCACACTGCTCGGCCGGGGCTGCGCCGCGTAGACTGTTCTGCAATGAGAGTTGGCCTACTGGATTCCTCTGCCGCGCGCCTCCGGGCGTACTGGGCGGCGTACCTCAAAGAACTGGATGTCGAGGCCGTCACGCCCGGCCTGGACGACGCGCAGGCGCTGGCGCTGGGCCAGCAGAGCCTGCCGGGCGAGGCGACGACGGTGCAGCTTGCGCTGGGCCGGGTCCTTGCGCTGGGACCGGTGGACGCCGCGCTGATTCCGCAGTGGCCCGCCGTGACCGGCGACGCCTGGAGCGAGGCGCTGACTGAGCTGCTGCCCCGGCGCATCAGCGGCCTGCCCACGTTGAT
The DNA here is from genome assembly GCF_014647075.1 of Deinococcus aerophilus. Classification (NCBI taxonomy): domain Bacteria; kingdom Thermotogati; phylum Deinococcota; class Deinococci; order Deinococcales; family Deinococcaceae; genus Deinococcus; species Deinococcus aerophilus. The sequence goes on from NZ_BMOM01000016.1 coordinate 17,677, forward strand.
TGCGGTGCCCGGCCGCGGCGGCCCGGAACTCGAGGGCGTGGCAGCCGAGGTCGGCCTGCGCGTCTCGCAGAACGCGGGCGTCGTGCGCCGGGCGCTGGAACGGGTGCGCCCGCTGGCTGCCGAACCGCGCGTGGCCATGCCGGCCCTGGGCCGCGCTTCACGCACGACGGTGGCGGTGATCGGCCCGCGCGTTCTGCTCGCCGAGGACATCCTGGCCGGGGGGCTGCGGCCCGCGCTGGAGGCGGCGGGGCTGTACGGCGTCTTCTCGCACGAGCTGCCTCTGGGCGAGGTGCTGCGCCGGGCCGAGCGCATGGAGAATGCAGCGGACGTGCCGGAGGGAGAACGTGAACTGTTCGGCGCCGCCTCGCTGCTCTCGGGCAAGAGTGCGGTGCGCGGCGTCATCCTGGCCGCCCCCGCCCGCGACGGAGCCGCGGCGGCGGCACTGGGCCGCATCGCCGCGCGGCTGCACCAGCCGACCCTGCGCGTGGACGTGGAAGCCAGACAGACCGATTTTGACGGCCTGGAGGCCTTTGCCGTGCGGCTGGGTGCGCAGGCCGCCCCCGCCCCCGAGGACGCATGAACTTCTGGCGCTGGCTGACCACCCCCGACTCCAGTCCCGGCTTCACGGGGGGCAAACTGCTCAAGCTCGCGGTGCGCGTGACGCTGTTCGCCACCTTCGCCACGCTGGTGAGCAGCCTGCTATCCCTGACGCCGCTGGGCCCCTACCTCAATACTTGGTGGGGCAGCCTGCTGTTCATTCTGGTGCTGTACGTGCCGCTGGCGCGTTTCATGATGGTGGACTCGTTCGTGCCGCGCCGCGCCGCCGGCCGCAGCGCTGACCCCAGGGCAGCGGGGGCCAGCAGTGCCCAGCGCCGCAAGGAGCGCAACCGCTACGCCGGGGTCAAGAAGGGACCCCCCAAGTACGGCGGCCGCGGCGGAGGCAGACGATAGCCCCGGACTCCATCCCTGGCCTGGCCCAGACGCGCAAGAAACGGCCGGCCGACGAGTGGCTCAATGAGCGCCTCTACCGGCCGCTGGCACAGACGCTGGTGGGGCCGCTGGCCCGGCGTGAAGTCAACCCGGCCCACGTGGTTCTGTTTCATACCGCGCTGGGCGTGTACGCGGCGTGGCGCATCCGGCGCGGCGGATCAGGGCTGGCCGACCGGCTGACGCCCGCGCTGCTGCTGCAGGTCAAGACCGTGCTGGACAACCTGGACGGCCAGCTTGCCCGCGCCACCGGTCAGACCACCGAGACGGGTCGTTACCTGGATACCGAGATGGACCTGGTGGTCAATCTCGCGCTGAACGTGGCGCTCGCGGGCCGCGCCGGGGTGCCGCTGACCGTGCTGCAAAGCCTGATCCTGACCACCGACTACCTGTGGGAGCGCGACCACCGCCAGGCCAGGGGTGAGGTGTTCCGTGAAGGAGCGGCGCAGGCCGGGGACCATCCCCGCGTTCTGGCGACCCTGAAAGCCGTGTATGCCGCCTATTTCGCTCCGCAGGAACGGGCGCTGGACACGCTGTTCGGAACGCGGCTGCGGGCAGTCGCGGGTGCTGAGCCCACGCCGGAGCAGCGGCGGGCATACACCGCGCTGCCCGTCACGGCGGTGGCGGCCAATCTGGGCCTGACCACCCAGCTCGCCGTGCTGGGAGCGTGTGTGCTGGCGGGACGGCCGCAGCTGTATCCCCGCTCGCTGCCCCTTCAGGCGGCGCTGCTGCTGGGCACGCAGCTGTGGCGCGAGAAGCAGGTCCGGCGGCTCAGCCCTCTTCCAGCGGATAGGTGCGCGCCGCGCGCAGGGCCAGCCAGATCAGATACAGGTAAAAGCTGAACACGAACAGAAACACCAGCCAGCCGGGAAAGTTGCCGATGTCGGCCAGTGACAGTGCGTCGGGAAAGGACAGCACGTAGCCCTTGGGCTGCCCCAGGTCCAGCTTGGCCAGCCACGCGAGCAGTACCGCAGCGTAGATCCACAGGTAGTTGCGCCCCAGCCGCCAGCCCAGCGCGTCGTTGCGGGTCATGGGGCTGCGCGGCTTGCCCAGTTCGGCGAGCAGCAGCTGGTGCCAGCCGGGGTCCACATGGTCTCCCAGCATGGCCGGGTAAAAGAAGCGCTCCATGATGCGCACGCGGTGATGCGCGATCTCGTAAGTACGGAAGCGCCGGGCCTCCAGGCGCAGGAAAAAGTAGTTCATGAACATGGCGAACAGAAAGGTGGCGTGGCTGTTGCCGGGGTCTCCCAGCGCAAACGAGGCCAGACCTGCACTGGTAACCACAGACCAGTTGGTGGTCATGTCCAGCCGCTGGCGGTAGGCGGTCATCTTGCCGACCTCGGCGCGGTACAGGTGAATCAGGGCGTTGGCCGTGTTGGTGGTGTAGCTCACCTCGGTCAGGCCTGTGGGCAACACAGCGCCCGCACCGCCGCCCGCACCGGGCATCAGGTCACCCTCCGGCGCGGACCCGCGCCCCGCACCGTCTGCTCCGCCCGTGCCCGCCTGCCCGCGCCCCGCGTCATGACACCCAGGGTAGCGCGTCTGCAGGGGCGGCGGGCGTGCCCGCTGTGGACCGCTCGGCGCAGAAGAGATCAGCGCAAAAAGGGATTGCTCCGCCGCTCCTGGCCGACCGTTGTGGCGGGACCGTGGCCGGGGTACACGGCGGTGGCGTCCGGCAGGCCCAGCAGTTCGCGCTGCAGGCCCGCGAGGAGTTGCGGGTGGTCGCCGCCTGGAAGATCGGTGCGCCCGATACCGCCCTGAAACAGCGTGTCGCCGGCCACCACCAGCCCGTGCTCACCGTCCGTTCCGGCCAGGAACACCACATGCCCCGGCGCGTGCCCGGGCAACTCGCGGGCGGTCAGGGTCAGGTCGCCCGCCGTGAAGGTCTGGTCCTGCGCGATCTCGTAATCGGGCGCGTCGGGCTGAAGGAAGGGCAGGTTCCAGCGGGCCGCCGAGGCCGCTCCCATGCGGTACAGCGGCAGGTCGGCGGGGTGCAGCCACACCGGCACGCGCAGCGCCTCGCGCACCGGCTGCACCGCCCCGATGTGGTCGAAATGGGCGTGGGTGAGCAGGATGCCGCGCACGGTCACGCCCGCGTCGCGCACGAGTGCCAGCACCCGTCCGGCATCGTCGCCGGGATCAAAGAGAAAGCCCTCGCCCTGGGCACCCGCCACCAGCACGGCGTTCTCCTGCAGGGGACCGGTGGGCAGCGACCAGACGCGAAGGGGACCGTGAGGGGTGGGCTGGAGCGCAGTCATGCCGCCGAGTCTAGAGGCTGTCGCCCTGCGGGGCGCTCAGTCCAGCCCGAAGGCCGCGCGCAGGGCCAGCGCGAGGACCTGAAAGCTCAGGCTGGGGCTGGCGTAGGCCTCCAGCGCCGCTTGCAGGGCCTCCAGGGCGGTATCGGCGCGGGCACGCTGATGCGGGGGCCGGTCACGCCAGACAAAGCGCAGGGCCTCGGGATGCCACGCGGGGTCAAAGCGTTTTTCCAGGGCCTCGGCGGCCTCCAGGGCACTGAGCAGGCCCACCTCCAGCGCGGTGTCCAGCTCGCGGGCATCGGTCAGGGCCCCGCGCACCCGCTCCAGATCGGCGAGCACGCCCGCCCGCCCGGCAGCAAAGGCGACCACTTCGGGGTCCTCGGGGTGCCCGGCGCGGCGCAGCGCCGAGGCGATGGCGTGGTCCGGCGCGGGGGCCACTCCCAGGCGGGCGCTGCGGCTCTGGATGGTCGGCAGCACCGAGCGCACGTCCTCGGCCAGAAACACGAACAGCGCGCCGTGCGGGGGTTCCTCGACCAGCTTCAGCAAGGCGTTGGCTGCCTCCGGACCCAGGTGCTCCGCGCCGTTGACGATCACCACCCGGCGGGTGAAGGTGGGCCGCACCTCCAGAAACTCGTAGACGTGCGTCTCGTACTCGCGGGTCTTGTCCCGCCCCTCCAGAATCGCGCCGATGGGAATCAGGCGGCGCCGCGCCACCTTGCCGGTGGTCGTCGTGGCGCGCGGCTCGACGAGCAGCACGTCGGGGTGGGCCCCGGCGGCCAGCGCCCGGCACGAGGAACAGCCCCCGCACGCCTCGCCGTACATGCCGCGCACGCCGGTACAGTTCTGGCCCGCCGCGAGCGCCCACGCCACCTCCAGCTTGCCCACCCGCGCCGGACCGCTGAGCAGCAGGGCATTGCCCCGGAAGGCCCCGGCCTGTTCCAGCAGGGGGCCGTGCAGAACGCTGGCGGTCATGTCCTCTACTTGCCCACGGCCAGCCGCGCCGCGAGCACCTGCGGCAGCCCGGCCTCCAGCGCCGCCGCCTGAGCGCGGGGAATGTCGTAGGGCACACGCACGACCTCAAAATGGGCGCGGGCGCTGTCGAAGATGGCGTAGCTCGCGCGTGGGTTGCCGTCGCGCGGCTGGCCCACGCTGCCGGGGTTCAGGATCACGCGGGTGGAGGGCGGCACGAGGTAGCTGCCGCCGTCATAGAACATCTGCGCCTTGATCCACTCGCCGGTCGGAGCGTTCAGGGTGGCGTACACGGCGGGAATGTGGGTATGCCCCACGAAACCCAGCCGGCCCTGCCACTGGGCAAAGGCCTCGCGGGCGGCAGAGACCGAATCGGTGTAGTCGTCCAGGCTGACCGGCGTGCCGTGGCGGTAGCGGGCACCCACGTCCGGGTCGTCCACACCGTCACGCCAGGTGCGGATCCACGCGATGTCCCGCTCGGACAGGCGCGTCAGCTGCCAGCGCAGTGCCAGCGATACCACGCTGTCTCTGGTGTCGCGTTTGCCGTCGTGGTATTCCAGCAGCATGCGCTCGTGGTTTCCCACGATGCACAGCGCGTCCAGATCGCGCAGCATCTCCAGGACCTCGCGGGGATGCGGGCCGTAGCCCACCGCGTCGCCCAGGTGAACCACCCGGTCGTAGCGGTGGGCCTCGGCATCCTTCAGGACGGCCCCCAGAGCGGTGGCATTGGCGTGAGTGTCAGAAAGCAGCAGCAGCCGCACGCCCGGCATGATACGCCCTGAGCCCCCTTCCTGCTGTCTTGCACTCCGCCCTACGGAAAAACCGTGACGCGCCGGGCCAGCGGATCCAGCCGCACCTGCGCGCCCAGCGGCAGCGTGAGCTGCGGACTGGTATGCCCGAAATCCACGTTGGCCACCACCGGCAGGTCCCCGCGTCCCGCCTCGGCGAGGACGCGGCGCACCCAGCCGTACAGCTCTGTCACCCTGTCCGGCGTGTAGCCGCGGGGACGCGCGAGCAGCAGCCCGGCGGCCCGGCCCAGGATGCCCTGCGCGGCGTAGTTGCGCAGCCAGTATCCCACCTGCTGTGGCGTGGGCACGTCCTCGCTGGTTTCCAGGGCCAGTACCGCACCGTTCCACAGCTCCGGCGCGGGCCACCCGGGCGTGCCGCACAGCATGTCCAGCACCTCCAGACAGCCCCCGATCAGGTGGCCCTGGGCGGGAGCGTCTCCCTGCAGCCACTGCCAGCCGTCTCCCGGCACAAAGGGCCGGCGGCGCTCCTGCAGGGTATCGTCGGCCCAGTCCTGAAAATGTTCGGTCCACTCGGGGGCGGGGAACAGCTCAAAGGGCCGCGGTTCCTCCACCAGCGTGCGGCGCAGCCCCTGCACGGTAAAGGGGTGCAGGCCGCCGTTCTCGGCCAGATCGGTCAGCAGCGCCGGACCGTGGTAGGCCCGGACCCCGGCACGCAAAAAGGCGAGCAGCGTGACCGTGCTGTCGCTGAAGCCCAGGAACGGCTTGGGATGGGCGCGGATAAGGTCCAGGTCCAGCCACGGCAGCAGCCGCACGCTGTCGTCGCCGCCGATGATGCTCAGCAGGCCATGAATTTCCGGGTTCTGCAGGGCCCAGTGCAGGTCGTCGGCGCGGGCCTGCGGGTGGGCGTACAGGAACTCTGGACCGCGCAGGGCGTTCGGGGCGGGGACCACCTCCCAGCCGAACTCGGCGGCCACCTGCCGCACCCCGGCGTGGTAACGGCCCATCACCGCAGTCACGAATCCGCTCGACAGGCTCAGGGCGGCCACACGCGAACCGGGCGGCAGACGGGGCGGGCACAGAAAATACGGCATACGGCAGGGTAAGGCGTGGAGCGCCCGGACCTCCCCCCGGCGCCCGCTGCCCGCCTGCCTAGCCCTGGGGCTGCGTCAGGCGCTGCGCCGACGCGACATACATCCGGGTGCCGTAGGTCAGGGCCTTCTCATCGATGTCGAACTTGGGATGGTGGTGCGGGGCGTGCGCCGGTCCCCCCGCGCCGATCAACACGAAGGTGCCCGGCGCCTTGGTCATGTAGGCGCTGAAATCCTCGCTGCCCATCAGGGGCTGGCCTTCGGTGAGCGTCACCTCGTCCCCGAAGGTCTCGCGGGCCACCTCGCGCAGCAGGGCGGTGGTTCCGGCGTCGTTCACGGTGGCGCGGTAGCCGTTGCGGTACTCGAAGGTGTAGGTCGCCCCGAAGGCCTCGGTGATGCCCTGCACGATCTTCTCCATGCGCTGCGGCATCAGCTCACGCAGTTCGGGGTCAAAGGTCCTCACCGTGCCGTTCAGGGTGGCGGTGTCGGGAATGATGTTGTGGGCCGAGCCCGAATGAATCTGCGTGACGCTCAGGACCGCGGGCACGATCGGGTCGAGCTGCCGGGAAATCACGCTCTGGAAGGCCATCACGATCTGCGCGGCGATCACCACCGGGTCCACGGTCTGGTGCGGCTGCGCGCCGTGGCCCCCCTTGCCCTGAATGGTGATGTCGAAGGCGTCGGGCGAGGCCATCAGCGGTCCCTCGCGCAGCAGGATGACGCCGGTCGGGATGGGGCTCATGACGTGTTCGCCCATCACCACGTCCACGTCGTCGAGCACGCCGGTGTCGACGATCTGCTGTGCGCCGCCCGGAAAATGCTCCTCGGCGTGCTGAAAGATGAAGCGCACCTCGCCGCACAGGGTCCCGGGCTGGCGGCTCAGCACCGTCGCCGCGCCGAGCAGCATGGCGGTGTGGGCGTCGTGGCCGCAGGCGTGCATCACCCCGGCGCGCTTGCTCGCAAACGGCAGGTCCGTTTCCTCGGCGATGGGCAGCGCGTCCATGTCCGCGCGCAGCAGCACCGTGCGCCCCGGCCCCGCCTCACCCCTGAGCACGGCCAGCACGCTCGTGGGCGTGGGGCGGGTCACGCTCAGGTTCGGCAGTTTGCGCAGCTGCGCCTCCACGAAATCGGCGGTCTCATGCTCGTGGAATGACAGTTCCGGGTTCTCGTGCAGGTGGCGGCGCCACTGGATCACCTGCTGCTGCAGGGCAAAGTCCTCGATGCTGACGGGCGTTTGCTGACGGTAGGTCTGGGTCATGGAGCACCTCGGGGCAAGTTCGGAAGGCAAGGAGGGCGACGGCCACCGCGCGGCGCGTCACCCTCCGGGGCTGGGGCGACCGGCTTACTTCTTGCCGTCGATGGTGATGTCCTCGAACGGCAGCAGGCTCGAGGGGCCCGGCTGCCAGCCCTTGACATAGGTGCGCGCCGCCGCCAGCGGGCGCGAGTGCACGATGGGAATCCGGACGTTGGCGTCGTAGGTGATCTGGTGGATCTGGGCGTAGGCCTTGGCCTGGGTGGCGCGGCTGCTGCTCGCGGCGGCGACCCTGAGCTGCTCGAAGATCTTCTGGCTGGCGAACTTGCTGTCGCCGGTCGCCTCCTCGCCGTAGTACGTGCCGTAGAAGTTGTATGGGCTGGCGTAGGGGCCGGTCCAGCCGATCATGTACATGTCGAAGCCCGGGGTGGTCATGCGGTCGGCGAGGTACTTGGCCCAGTCCTCGGTCTTGAGGTTGACCTTGATGCCGATGGCCCCGAGGTCGGCGGCCATCGCCTCGGCGATCGGCTTGGGCGTGGGGAAGTACGGACGGCTCACCGGCATGTACCACAGATCCACGGTAAAGCCGTTGGGATAGCCCGCCTCGGCGAGCAGCTTTTTGGCCGCCGCCGGATCGAACTTGTAGTCGGCGGGCACTGCCTTGCTGTTCGCCCAGCCCAGCGTGGGCGGCAGGAAGCTCGCGTCCGTGACCCCCAGATCTCCCCAGAAGGCGTCCACGATCGCCTTCTTGTTCACCGCCATGGAGATGGCCTGGCGCACCTTGTCGTTCTTGAGGTACTTGTTGCCCAGGTTCAGGCTCAGCATCCCGACGTTGAAGGACGGCACGAGCACCGCCGTCAGGTTCTTGTCGGCCTTGACCGCACCCAGCTGTTCGGGGTTCAGGTCGGTGGTGAAGTCGATGGTGCCGGCCTTGAGTTCGTTCAGGCGGGCGCTGGGGTCTTTCAGGAAGCGCAGCACCAGCGCGTCGTAACTCGCCTTGGTTCCCCAGTACGCCTTGTTGGGAATCAGGTTGATGCGGTCGCCGGTCTTCCACTCCTGCATGATGAACGGGCCGGTGCCCACCGGCAGCGCAGCGGGCGTGCCGTACTTCGCGCCGGCCTTCTTGACCGCCGTGGGCGAGGCGATGCCGAAGAAACTGGTCGCCAGCGCCTCGGGAAACGGCGCAAAGCCGCGGTTCAGGGTAAAGACCACCTTGTTCGTGCCCTCGGCCCGCACGCTCTTGAGCAGCGTGTTCGCGTCGCCCTTGAAACCGCCGAAGATGAACTGCCATGAAGTGAAGGTCTTGTTCTGGTCCTTGGCCCCGCCCGGCGCCTCGGGGTCCCACCAGCGGTTGATGTTGAACACCACCGCGTCGGCGTTGAACGGCGTGCCGTCGGTGAACTTGACGCCCGGCCGCAGCGTGAAGGTCCATTCGGTGGCGTTGGCGTTGGACGACCAGCGCAGCGCCAGCCCCGGCGCGATGTCGCTGGTGCCCTTCTTGAAACGCACCAGACCGTCGTACACCATCATCTGCGGAGTGGCCGAGTTGCCGTCGGTGATGATGCCGGAATCCAGCGAAACCGGCTCGCCGCCCGCGCCGTAAACCAGCGTGGCCGCGCCCGCCGTACCGCACAGCAGGGTCAGGGAAAGGAGAAGGGAACGCCGCATACAAGCCTCCTGAAACATGAAGGGGGAAGCGAGATCATCTCTGTGTTGTCCTGTAGAACAGGGTTGAGGCTAGAGAGTGGGGACCGGAAAGTCAAACCGGTGGGCAAGACAGGGCCGGCATACGCGGACAGGCCCGGGCAAAAAGGGCAGGCCCGGAGCGTCGCGGCGCGTCCGGGCCATGGAGCGTGTCCTGTGGGGCTGTTCAGGCGGTGTTCAGCCGGTCTGGCCGAACTGCATCCGGAAGATGAACTTGGTCACGTCGCTCTTGAGGTTGTCGATCATGTCGTTGAACATGTTGGTGGCCTCGAACTTGTACTCGGTGAAGGGATCGCGCTGGCCGTAGCCGCGCAGGCCGATGCCCTGGCGCAGCACGTCCATGCCGTGCAGGTGCTCCTTCCACAGCTGATCCACCGTCTGCAGCAGTACGTAGCGCGACAGGCTGTTGAGCATGGTGGGGCTGAGCTCCTCGCGCCGGGCGTCAAAGGCGTCGGCCACCGCCTGCAGCAGGGCGTTCTGGGCGTCGGCCGGCGACAGGTCGCGCAGGCGCGCGAAGTCGAAGCCCTCGAGCTGCGGCACGGCGTCGAGCATGGCCGCCTGCAGGCCCTCGATGTCCCAGGCCTCGGGGCTGGCCTCGATGGGCAGGTGGGTGGCGAGCTGCATGTCCACGAAGTCGGCGATCATGCCCTCGGTGGATTCCTCGACCGCCTCGTCCGGCCCGAGCAGAACCTCGCGGCGCTGGGCATACACGGTGTCGCGCTGCTTGCTCATCACGTTGTCGAACTCCAGCAGCTGCTTGCGGGTGCTGAAGTTGCGGTCCTCCACGCGGGCCTGCGCCTTCTCGATGGCCCCGGTGACCATCTTGGCCTCGATGGGCTGGGTGTCGTCCATGCCCAGGCGGTCCATCATGGCGACCACGCGCTCGTTGGCGAACAGACGCATCAGGTCGTCCTCGAAGGACACGTAGAAGCGGCTGCTGCCGGGATCGCCCTGACGCCCGGCGCGCCCGCGCAGCTGGTTGTCGATGCGGCGCGACTCGTGGCGCTCGGTACCGATGATGTGCAGCCCGCCCAGCTCCTTGACCCGTTCGTGGTCCAGCGCCGTCTCGGAGTGCAGCTGCTGGGCCTGACGGATGAAGTCCTCGGTCATGCCGGGAATGCGCATGCCGATCTCCACGGTCTGGGGATCGTGCCGGCTCAGGGCAGTGACGAACGCCTCGACCTCCGGCACATAGCGGTTCAGGCCCAGGCTGGATTCGATGCTGGCTCCGATGATCGATTCGGCGTCCCCGCCCAGCTTGATGTCGGTGCCGCGCCCGGCCATGTTGGTGGCGATGGTCACCGTGCCGCTGCGTCCGGCCTGCGCGATGATGCTCGCCTCCTGCGCCTCGAACTTGGCGTTCAACACCGAATGCTTGATGCCCGCCGCCGTTAGCAGTTCGCTGAGCTGCTCACTGGTCACGATGGAGGCGGTGCCGATCAGCACCGGGCGGCCCGTGGCGTGGATCTCCCGGACCTCCTCGACCACCGCGTTGTACTTGCCCAGCTTGCTGCGGTACACCAGATCGTCGGAGTCCTTGCGGATCACGTCGCGGTTGGTGGGGATGACGAGCACGTCCGAGCCGTAGATGTCGAGGAACTCCTTCTCCTCGGTCTTGGCGGTGCCGGTCATGCCCGCGAACTTGGTGTACAGCCGGAAGAAGTTCTGGTACGTGATGGTCGCGAGCGTCTGGTTCTCGTTCTCGATCTTGACGCCTTCCTTGGCCTCGATCGCCTGGTGCAGGCCCTCGCCGTAACGGCGCCCCGGCATGCTGCGCCCGGTGAACTCGTCGATGATGATGACCTCGCCGTCCGCATTGATGATGTAGTCCTTCTCGCGGTGGTACAGCTCGCGGGCGCGCACGGCCTGGGTGATCATGTGGGCCTTGTCCATGTTCTCGGGGCTGAACAGGTCCGGAATGCTCAGCAGACGCTCGATCTTGCTGATGCCGTTCTCGGTCATGTGGACCTGCTTGCTCTTCTCGTCAATGGTGTAGTCGCCGGTCGGTTCGGTCCGCACGCCAGGCTCGGCGGGCTCTCCCTTCTGCAGGCGCTTGATCAGCTTGGCGTACACGTAGTACAGGTCGGTGGCCTTCTCGGCGGCCCCCGAGATGATCAGCGGCGTGCGGGCCTCGTCGATCAGGATGCTGTCCACCTCGTCCACGATGGCGAAGTTCAGGGGGTGCTCGGCGCGCAGGGACAGCGCCTCACGGCTCTGGGCCATGTTGTCGCGCAGGTAGTCAAAGCCCAGCTCGCTGTTGGTGACATAGGTGATGTCGCAGGCGTAGGCGGCCTGCTTCTGGGCCGGCTGCAACTCGCGGCTCGCCAGACCCACGGTCAGGCCCAGCGTGCGGTACAGCAGGCCCATTTCCTCGGCGCCCACGCGGGCGAGGTAATCATTGACCGTGACCAGATGGCAGCCGCGCCCCTCCAGTGCGTTCAGCGCCAGCGCCAGCGTCGCCACCAGCGTCTTGCCCTCACCGGTGCGCATCTCGGCGATGCGGCCCTTGTGCAGGGCGTAGCCGCCAATCAGCTGCACGTCGTAGTGCCGCTTGCCAATCGAGCGCCGTCCGGCCTCACGGATCAGGGCGAAGGCCGGCACCACCACATCGTCGAGCGTCTCGCCGCCCTCCTGCACCCGGCGGCGCAACTCCATGAACGCCCCGGCCAGGTCCTCTACCCTGCTCATCTCGTCTTCGAGGGCGTTCACGGGCTGCACGATCGCCTTGACGATCTGCTGCACGTCTCGCACGTTGTTATCAAATAGTTTGTTGAGGACACGGAACATGACACGCGAGTATAACGCGCCGGACCGGGCCGTGCCCTTACAAGTTCAGTGAGGCGCACGTAAGCAACCTGAGTGGAACGGACTCACGGAGGGATAAGGAAGAATAAGCAGTGGTGAGGCCATTTTCCGTTGCCGGAAGGCGGTTCTTGACGGCACCAAAGATCCAGCGGTGCCATCTTCCTCATGTGTGGCCCTTATCCTGCAGCCATGTCAAAACGTGCCGTGCTTGCCTTTGCCCTGCTCGTCCCCCTGCTGGGATCGTGCGCGCCGGTGGCGTCCCTGCTTGCCTCCAGGGATGACACCGGGCCGGCCCCCTTTCAGTTCGGGCCGCTGATCGTCGGCCAGACCTGGACGGTCAGCGGAACGGTCACGGGCCGCGACGTGGTGACCACGGTCAATATTCCCGAACTGGTAATCGTGCCGGACGGCTACGCCTCGGCGGGCACCCGTGACCAGTACACCGGATTCAACGAGGGCCGGGCCGGCTTCAATGTGGCCACCTTTGACCAGGAGCGCCGCACCGTCACCTTCCGCTGGGTGGGGCCGGCCGAGGGCTTTGACCGCGTGACCTACACCTGCAAGATCTCCCGCCTGATCGGCGAGCCGCTCACCGGCACCCTGACCTACGAGCGCAACGGCCAGACGGTGGCGAACGGCACTTGCGAGGCCCGCGTCAGCCAGCAGCCGGGCTGATCACCCGGATGGGCGCCGACAGCGCCGCCACGAGTGCTCAGCTCCAGCGGTAGCTTTCCAGCCACAGCTCGCCGCGCCGGATCACGGGCACCCGGCCGCCCAGCACGCGGTGGCCGCCCTTGACGGCGGCGCGCACCAGCACGCGCGGGTCCAGGTCCGGGTACACGCGCCGGGCAAAGGCCACGTCCTCGCGCACGTCCAGGCTCTCACCGCTGGCGACCGAATCGGTGCCCAGGGCGATCTCGATGCCGGCGGCGGCCACGGCGGCCCACGGAAAGGTTCCGCAGTCCAGGTGATGGTTGCTGCGCGGGCAGCTCACCACCGCGCAGCCGGCGCGCGCCACCCGGACGAGGTCACCCTGCGTGACATTGACCATATGGATCAGTGTGGGCCGCGCAGCGAGCGCGCCCAGCTCATCGAGGTAACGCACCGGGGTCAGCTCCGGCTCCGGCGGACGGCCGATCACCTCCGCAAAGGTTTCGGGCCAGAACCCGGGCAGGCGGTGCTCCCACAGCGGGCCCGCGCCGGTGGCGAACAGGGCAGGCTCGCTGGGATGCTCGGCCACATGAATCTGCACGGGCAGGCCCTCGCCCGCGGCGTAGTCGGTCACCAGTTTCATCAGGCGGTGACTGACGGTATACGGCGTGTGCGGCGACAGCCCGATCCGGGGGCCGCCGGGCCGCTCCCGCCGGCGCCACGCCTCCACCCGTTCGCGCATGGCCGCAAAGGTGGTTTCGGCCCGCTCCGGAAAAGCCCCCAGCACCTCGAAATACAGCACCCCGCCCAGGTCTTCACGCGCGAGCAGGGCGTCCATCACGTCCGGCGACCACACGATGTCGCCCACGCCACCCGTACCCAGACGCGCGAGTTCGTCGGCTCCGGCGAGTGCCCCGGGCACTCCACGTTTCCCGCGCTGGGCAACCACAATTTCGGGGAGCCAGCGAAAGTACGGCAATGCCTGGAATGCGTAGGCGCTCATGTCCAGATGCGTGTGCGCGTTGACCGGCGGCGGCGCGATGATTCCGCCCACGGTTTCCTCGGTTGCCTGCGGATAACTGGCGCGCAGCGCATCCGGGTGGCCGGTGGCGGCCACGGTGTCGCCCACGACCACCACGCCGCCGGGAGACTGCGCTCCGCCCATGCCGGTATACAGGAGGTCGCAGACGAGCAGGCGCGGTGTGAAGGACTTGGCCGTGGCGTCGGGTGGGGCAGCAGTCATCGCGGACATGCTATGCCAGCCGGCCCACTCAGGCTTTCCTGGCGCTTCCCTTTTTGGCGGCCTTTTTGGCAGGTGTCTTCGGGGCAACCCGGGCCGCCCCCGACGCCGCCGGACCGCCGGTGGGGGCGGCCGCGTTCGGCGAGAGGGCATAGCCGGCGGCCATCATGGCCGCGCCCACGATTCCAGCCTCGTTCTGCAGCCGGGCAGGCACCAGCTCGCTGCGGGTGAGCTTGATGTGGTCCTGCCACTTGTCGGGCTTCTTGCTGACCCCGCCGCCGATGATGAACAGGTCCGGGCTGAACAGCGCCTCCAGGTGTTGCAGGTAGGTGCTCACGCGCTTGCTCCACTGCTTCCAGTTCAGGTCGTCGCGCTCGCGGGCACGGTCGGAGGCCCAGCCCTCGGCCTCCTTGTCGCGCAGCCACAGGTGGCCCAATTCGGTGTTGGGCACCAGCACTCCGTTGTGGAACAGGGCGCTGCCGATGCCGGTGCCGAAGGTGAGCATCAGCACCGTGCCGGCCACCCCCGCGCCCGCCCCGAAGCGCGCCTCGGCCAGTCCGGCAGCGTCGGCGTCGTTGATCAGGTGGATGTCCTGACCGGTCGCCGTGGAGAACAGCGCGTCGGCGTCCAGATCAATCCAGGCCTTGTCCACGTTGGCTGCGCTCAGCGTGCGCCCGTGCTGCACCACGCCAGGAAAGGTCACGCCCACCGAGCCGTCCAGCCCGAAGTGGGCCACCAGCTCGGCCACCACGGCCTTCACGGCGTCGGGGTGCGCGCCCTCGGGGGTGGGAATGCGGCGGCGCTCCTCCGTCAGCTGTCCGGTGGCGGTGTCTACAGGTGCGCCCTTGATGCCACTGCCGCCGATGTCGATGCCCAGGATCACGCTCATGGCCCACAGCCTATGCGAAGTGGGGCGCAGATGGCGCGGGGAGGGGGGGGCACGCGGACAGAACAGGCGCGGCCACGCCGGCCGCCCTGACGTTGCGCCTGCGCCACCCGACCCCTGCCCGTCTGGGCAGCACCTCTGGTCAAGGTAAAGCCCCGGATTGCTTGAACGGGGTGCAATTTTAGACCAGACGCGCTATACAGGGTTTTAATCATGGATTCCTCCTCGCTGCGCGAACGTCAGAAGGAGCGCCGACGCGCCCGCATCTACAACGTCGCCATCGACCTGTTCAAGCGGGGCGGGTTCCAGACGACCACGGCCACCGACATCGCGCGTGCGAGCAACGTCTCGCGCGGCACCTTCTTCAACTACTACCCGTACAAGGAAGCGGTGCTGCTGGACTACGGCAGCGAGGTGATGGACCGCCTGCGCGATCAGGCCGAGACGCGCCTGGCCGAGGGCACGCCGCCGCTGACGGTGCTGTACGAGATCTGGGACGCGCTGGCCGAAGAGAACGCCCGCGAGCGTGACCTGTTTCCGCCGCTGGCCTACGAGGTGATGAATCCCAACCCCGAGCGCGCCCGCACCGCGTACCAGGCGCTGCCGCTGAGCAAGGTGATCGAGCTGATCCTGAGGCCACTGCACCAGACCGGGCAGATGCGCACCGACCTCAGCCTGCAGCGCATCAGCAACCTGATCGCCGACACCTATCTGATGGTCGCGCTGCGCTGGAGCGCCTACGGCACCGACCGCCCCCTGCAGGAGGAGATGCGTCTGGCGCTGAACCTGCTGCTGGAAGGTGCGGTGCGGCGCGACCTGCTGCGGCCCTGACTGCGGCCAGCAGCGCTTCGCACCCCCGGCAGGCCGCCGGGACTCAACGCGGGACTCCGCCCCAGCGGAACCGTGTCGATCCGATGGTGCTGATCAGGCAAGCGGGACGGCGGGCGGGCCAGGCCCACATCCCGTTACCTCGGGGCGCGGGTTCCTGGGTAGACTGCCTGAACTGGCTCCCGTTGCTCGCCGCCCACCGCCCACCGCCCCCGAAGGAGTGTTCTTGACCCATCCCGAACTGCGCATCGGCACGCCGCGCCACGCCTTTCCGTTCAGCCGCGGGCTGGTGGTCGAGTCGCTGGTGAACGCGGGGGCGTCCGGGAATGTGGCGGCGGCGGCGGCGCGGCGGGTCGAGCAGCAGCTCCGGCTGGCGCGGCGCAGCCTGGTGACGCCCGGTGAGCTGCAGGCGCTGATGGTGGAAGTCGCCCGGGACCTGGCCGGGCCGGAGGTCTCCGGCGCCGCCGCGGCCCAGACCCCCGCCTTTGTGGACATCCTGGTCAGTGCGAAGAAGGGGGATCTGCCCTTCAGCCGGGGCGTGCTCGCCCGCACGCTGGAGGACACCGGCCTGACCGGACGCGAGGCGTACGCCGCGGCCAGCGCCGTGGACCTGGCACTGCGCCGCGAGGGCGTGCGGCGGCTGAGCGCCGAGGAGATCGACAACCGCACCGAGGGCGTGCTCGCCGAGCAGTACGGCGAACACCTGCGCCGCACCTACCGCTACCTGCGCCACAACCGCGGCAAGCTGGGTGTGCTGAGCAAAGACAGCAACATGCCCACGCCGTTTTCCAAGGGCATTCTGGTGCAGTCGATGCTCGCCGCCGGGGTCACGCCGGACGTGGCCCGCAAGGTGGCCCGCGTGACCCAGCGCGATCTGCGCGGCAATGAGGACCGGGTGGTGATGCGCGCCGCCATCCGCGAGAAGGTCGAGGCCCTGCTGCGCGACGAGGTGGGCCCGGACGTCAGCGCCCGCTACCGGCTGCTGCGCGTGATCCGCCGCCCGCCCCGGCCCGTGATCGTGCTGCTCGGCGGGGTCAGCGGCACCGGCAAGAGCTTTCTGGCCGCAGAGATTGCCTACCGCCTGGGAATTGCCCGCGTGGTCAGCACCGATTCCATCCGCGAGGTGATGCGCGCCATGGTGTCTCCGGCGCTGCTGCCCACGCTGCACGCGAGCACCTTCAGCGCCTGGGAAGCGCTGCTGCCCCCCGGGGTGCCGCGCCCCGCCCAGCCCAGCCGTGAGGCGCTGCTCGCCGGCTTCCGCGATCAAGTGCAGCAGGTGAACGTGGGCCTGGGAGCGGTGGTCGCCCGCTCGGTGCAGGAGGGCAGCAGCCTGGTACTGGAGGGCGTGCATCTGGTGCCCGGCTACCTGCGCGCCGATGCCTTTGCCGGAGCGCTGGTCATCCCGATGCTGGTGACCCTGCCCGATCCGGAAGAACACCGCCGGCACTTTCAGAGCCGTGACCTCGAGACCGCCGCGAGCCGCCCGCTGCACCGCTACATGCAGTACTTCGGCGAGATCCGCGCCATGCAGGACGAACTCGAGGCCCTGGCCCGCCAGGAAGACGTCCCGCTGCTCGACGGCCTGACCCTGGACGAAAGCGCCGATCAGGCGGTGGATGTGGTGCTGCGGCGCGTGATGGTCGCCCTGACCCCGCAGGAACGCGCCGAGCTGCTGGGCACCGACGGCGGCGCCGAGCCGGATGCGGACAGCTCCCCCGAACTCTCACTGGACGCCCGCGACACGGCAACCGGCCGCTGAGGGTCACCTCAGGATTTCACCCTCAGGCGCACGTCCACGTTGCCGCGGGTGGCCACGCTGTACGGACAGATCTGGTGGGCAGACTCCATCAGCTGCTGGCCCTGTTCCTCACTCAGGCCGGGAAAGTGCCCTTCGAGTTCCACATCCAGCGCAAAGGCCAGCCCGACCTTCTGCAGGCCCACCCGGGCCGTGATGACGCTGTCGTCGCTCAGGGTGATCTTCTGTCGCCGCGCCACCACACCCAGCGCTCCCTGAAAGCAGGCCGCGTAGCCGGCGGCGAACAGTTGCTCGGGGTTGGTGCCGGGGCCGCCGTCGCCGCCCATATCGGCGGGGACGCTGAGGGACAGGTCCAGGCGCCCGTCCTCGCTCCTGGCCGTGCCGGCACGACCCCCGGTGGCTGCGGCCTGCGCGGTGTAAATGATGGTCATGGCCTGAAGATGCCACGGCGGCGTGCCTGGAGGGGCCACCCGGTCTGGACTGCCCACAATGCCCAAGGGCGGCCCCCCCTCTCGGGAGGACCGCCCTAGACACCACACCGACAAGCCAGTCCGCTCAGTCGTTGGCGACGGCCAGCGGCGTGGGGGCCCCCGCAGAAGCCAGGTCCGCAGAAGCCGGGCGCTGCCGCAACAGGCTGAGCAGGTTGACCCCCGTGGCGTTCTCCACCTGCTCGATCAGGCCGATCACGTTGGCGGGCAGGGTCTGCACGGCGTTGCGGGTGGCCTGACCGCTGCCGCTGTCGATGACCGTCAGCTTGTCGATCTGCATGCCCTGCACGCTCTGGGCAAACCGGTCGATGATGCCGGGCAGCATGTTCAGTACGAAGGCGCGCTCGCCCTCGGCCCCCGCTTCCCGGAAGGCGTCCACGATCAGGCGCACGGCCTCGGCGTTGGCGCGGCCCTGCTCGGTGATCGGGGCGGCGGCGGCCTGGGCATCCAGCAGTTCGGCTTCCCGGCGTGCGCGGGCGGGCGCCACCAGATCGGCTTCCAGGCGCTTCTGGATCAGCGAGACCCGCTCCTGTTCCAGCTGCTGCTCGGCGATCACGCGGGCGCGTTCGGCGTTGACCCTGGCCTCGTTCTCGCGCGAGGACGCCACCGAGTCCAGCTCGGCCGTGCGCACGCGCAGCTCGCTGTCGCGCTCCAGAATGGCCTGCTGCGCGGTGGTCTGCGCGATGCGGGAGCGCTGCTGGGCCTCGACCTCGCTGGCCTCGGCATTGCGGTTGGCCTCGGCGATGCGGGCCTCCTTGAGCACCTCGGCGGTCTTGCGCCGCCCGATGCTGTCGAGGTAGCCGCCCACATCGGTCACGTTCTGAATCTTGAGGGTATCGAGCTTGATCCCGAGGTTCTGGGTGTCGTGTTCGGCCTCCTCAATCAGGGCCTCGGCGAAGCGCAGCCGGTCCTCGTTGATCTCCTCGGGGGTCAGGGTGGCCACCACACCGCGCAGGTTGCCCTCCAGGGTGTCGCGCACGATGCTCGTCAGGGCCTCACGCGGCACGTCCAGAAAGCGCTCGATGGCGTTGGAGAGCTGTGGCTCGTGCGCGTTGATCTTGACGTTGGCGACGGCGTGGATCTTGAGGGGAATGCCGCCCTTGGAATAGGCGTTCTCGATGCTCAGGTCCAGTGGGTTGGTCGTCATGTCCATCCACGACACCTTTTCCAGCAGCGGAATGCGGAAGGCCCGCCTGCCGCGGACCACGCGGTAGCCCACCGTGTCCCCCTCCGCGGTCTGGCGGCTGCGCCCACTGATCACGAGCACCCGGTTGGGCGGCACCACAATCAGAAAGCTCTGGATGAGCACGAAAACCAGCAGGATGCCCAGCAGAATCAGGGCGGCGACGATCACGGTTGCAGTCATGGGAAAGCTCCTTGGGGGGGCAGCACGAAAAGACGGACACGGCGAGGGAGGCGCAGGGGAACCGGACCCGGGGTTACAGGCCCCCGTCCCAGAACTTGACGTCCAGAACACCGCGGTGCGCGCCGATCACGATGACCGGGTCGCCGGGCTTCAGCGGGTCGTCGCTGCGGGCCGGGGCATGCTCGATCTGCCCCGCGACCGTCACGGCCACCTGGCCGGACCGGCCCGGCGCGGGGGCCACGAGCACCTGGCCGGTGCGGCCGGCCAGCTTGCCCGTGCCGCCGTTGACCTCGCCGCGGCCGCGCGCCAGCCGGAACATGAAGACCGTGAAGCCTCCGACCGCCAGTCCGGTGACCAGCGCCATCACCAGCCGGCCCCACCCGGACACCCCGGCCACACCGCCCAGCACGCCGGCCAGCCCAAAGAAGGCGGTGAAGCTGACCAGCGAGCGCACGGTGAACCACGAGGCGACGTCGCCCATTTCGGGATGGTCCACGTCCGCCCCATGCTCCCCCAGAGCGGAATCGTGGCCGCCCAGCAGCGACAGCAGAAACAGGCCGCCGCCCACCATCAGACAGATCAGGTATACGTCCACCACTGTTGTGCCTCCTCACGGTGGGCTACGTGGGGGACACACAAAGTTGCCCGCGCCCCAACCGGCCGGTGCGCTGGGCTGCCGGCTGCGGCTACGGCATCAGCCGTTCGATGCGCCAGCCCTCCGCCGACCGCGCATACCGGAAGCGGTCGTGCATACGGTTCGGCCTTCCCTGCCAGAATTCCCATTCCTGCACGCTCAGGCGGTAGCCGCCCCAGAAATCCGGGCGGGGCACGGTGGTGCCTTCGGGAAAGCGCGTGTGCAGCGCGGCGAACCCAGCCTCCAGCGCCGCGCGGCTGGCAATGGGCGCGCTCTGGGGGTCGCTGGCATGGGCGGCGAGCTGGCTGTCGCGGGGGCGCACGTGAAAGTAGGCGTCGGCCTCGGCGTCCGGAATCCGCGAGACGCGGCCATAGGCCCGCACCTGACGTTCCAGTTCGGCCCAGTAGAACAGCATCTCGGCCTGTGGATTGGCCGTGAGGTCGTGGCCCTTATGGGACTCGAAATTGGTGTAGAAGGTCAGCCCGCGCTCGTCTGCGCCGCGCAGCAGCACCGTGCGGACGCCGGGCCGCCCGGTGGCGTCCGCCGTCGCCAGCGACAGGGCGTAGGGTTCGGGCAACTGCGCCGCCTGCGCCTGCGCGAACCAGTCCTGAAACTGGGCCAGCGGATCACGGTTCAGGTCCGCCCGCGACAGGGCGGCGCGGGTGTAGGACACGCGCAGGCCGGTCAGGTCGGTCATGCGCCTTCCCCGGCGGGCCGCAGCGGCTGGCACTGCGGGCAGTGGTGCGTGCCCCGCTGGGCAAGCACCGTCTTGACGATCCCGGTGCCGCAGCGTTCACACGGCTGACCGGCGCGGCCATACACATGATGCTGGTGCTGGAACAGCCCGCTCAGGCCGTCGTGCTGGCGGTAATTGCCCACGCCGCTGCCCAGGCTGCTGCCGCCTGCCTCCACCGCCGCCGCCATCACCTCACGGATGGCCGCGTACAGCCGGGCGGCCTCGGCGGGCGTCAGGCAGGTCTGGGCTGGGTGGAGGCGGGCGAGCCAAAGGCTCTCATCGGCATAGATGTTGCCCACACCGCTGACCGGCTTCTGCGACAGCAACCACGGCTTGACCGCCCCGCAGTGTCCGGCCTGCCGCACGAACCCGGTTTCCTCAAAGTCGTCCGAGAGCGGTTCCGGGCCCATGGCGGCCAGGGTGGGCATGCCCGCGTACTCGCCGGGCCGGACCACGGCCATCTTGCCAAAGCGCCGGGGGTCGTTGAAGAAGAGGGGTTCGCCTCCCTCGGTGCTCAGGGTGACGCGGGTGTGCTTGCCCCCCTCCAGCCGGAAGCCCCCGGTCATGCCCAGGTGAACGATGAATTCCAGGTCGTGCGGGGTGTCCTCGGCCGCGTCCGCCGCCGTGAGCTGCAGCAGCAGGTACTTGCCGCGCCGCGACAGGCCCTGAACGCGCCGGCCTACCGCCAGATGGGTGTCCCGGTACCTATGCGGCGCGTCGTGTTCGACCCGCGTGATGATCCGTCCGCGCAGCAGCGGCTCGATCTTGCGGCGCGTGGTCTCCACTTCCGGCAGTTCTGGCATACGCGGCTCAGGATAACGGGGGGGCAGGCGCGGGAAGGTGCGCCCGGAGCAAATTGGGTGTTCAGGTCATGTCCCCTCTGCGCTCCCCCGTCCCCGTATCATCCCCGCATGTCCACACTGCTGCTCACCGGGTTCGAGCCGTTTCACACCCATCCCGCCAATCCCAGCGCGGAGGCGGCGCAGGAACTGGACGGCCTGCAACTGGGCAGCCTGCAAGGGGGTGGGGTGCAGGTTGTCTCGGCGCTGCTGCCGGTGGAACCGCACGCCGCCGCCTCGGTGTTGGAGGGGCTGCTGGAGCGCCACCGCCCCGGCGCGGTGCTGCTGACCGGTCTGGCGGCGGGCCGCCCACACGTCACGCTGGAACGGGTGGCCCTCAACGTCATGGATTTCTCCATTCCCGACAACGCCGGCAACACCTACCGTGACGCGCCCGCGCACCCGCATCCAGACGCGCCCCCGGCGCACCTGAGCACGCTGCCGCTGCGGGCCATCCTGGCCGCGTGGCGGGAGGCCGGGATTCCAGGCAGCATCAGCAACACGGCGGGCCTGTACGTGTGCAACGCCGTGATGTACCGCGCCCGGCAGTGGCTGACCGAACGGGACCGGCCCGGGGTGCCGTGCGGCTTTCTGCATCTGCCCGCCAACGCGGCGGTGGCGCTGGCCGCCCCCGAGGACCGCCCGGCGCTGCCGTACCTGCCGCAGCCGGAAATCACGCGGGCGGTGCGGGTGGCGGCCCAGACGGTGGCGGCCGAACTCCCGGTCCTGACTGGAAGCCGGTAACCCGGAGCGTCTCCTAGGGAAACGGCGCCTTGCCCGGTCGCCACCCTCCCTGCGGGCCACCGGCCCAGTACCACTCTCCGTATGTCGGACGCTGCTCCAGCGCGGCTTTCACGGCGGCCAGCGGAACGCGGCGGGCAAAGCGGGTCCGGGCGTGCCACGCGGCCAGCGCGGGGCCCGGATCACCCGGACGCAGCCCCCGCAGGGCCGCGTGGGCACGGTTGACGGCCAGATCGAACAGCGCGGAGGGTGCGGCGGCGGCGTTTGCCTCGCCCTCCTCGCGGGCCTCGGTCAGGAAGGGACGCTCCTCGGGCACGGGGTCAGGCCATGCGGGCGCGCCCAGCCAGAGCGGCGATCTGCCCGGCGTGCCACGCGGTATGACGGGCGTTCAGGCGCAGCAGTTCCGCAACCGTCAGGGACTGGCCGCCGTGCTGGACGGACTGCGCGAGCGCCCCGGCACTGAGTCCCCGCGCGGCCCCCACCTCCCAGACCATCAGGCGGGTCAGGCCCGCGTCGTCATCGGGCGCGGGCCTGCCGGTCGCCCCCGAGATCAGCGTCCAGTATTCGCGTTTGGTGGCGCTCAGGTGGCTGGTTAGCCAGCCCACGCGGGGGTGCGGCTGGCCGTCTATGGTGGCCAGGGCCGCGCGCACGCTTTCCCGGGGAGCGTGGTTCGCCTCGTCCAGCAGCGTGGCCAGGTCCTCCGCGCCGAAGGTCAT
This sequence comes from Deinococcus aerophilus, assembly GCF_014647075.1. NCBI lineage: Bacteria > Thermotogati > Deinococcota > Deinococci > Deinococcales > Deinococcaceae > Deinococcus > Deinococcus aerophilus. The sequence continues at coordinate 40,367 of NZ_BMOM01000016.1, forward strand.
GTGCGGCGTCCCCTATTTAGGGCAACCCCGCTCAGCGAGAAGGCCTCGCCGTCGTGCGTCAGGCGGCCGAGTTCCAGCATCCGGGCAGTCACGGCGCGGGCCTGCGGCTCGCTCAGGGGACTGCTCTCGGCGAGGTCACCCAGGGTAAAGCGGCCCCCCTTGCGCCACGCCAGCCGGTAGACCATGCGCTCCTGCACGTCCGGGCGCGCCTCACCCTCCTGCCGCCGCCCGAAGATGCGCCACACCACATACGCCGCCGCCAGCCCCACAAGCAACGCCAGCGGAATCAGGCGGGCGGCCAGCACGGGGTCGCCGACCTGCGTGCCCAGCGTGCGCAGCGCGTCGTGCGCCGCCGCCACGGCCCCGGCGTCCGCACCCCCCTCCTGCAGGCGGCGCAGCGCTCCCCTGGCCCGCAGATAGGACATCACGCCGCCCATATCGCCACGCACGAAGATCACCGAGTAGGTGATCAGCGCCGCCGCGCCGCCCACGATGGCCGAGAGGGAGAGCCGCAGAGCGTTGGGAGGAAGAGCGTTCACCCGTCCATGTTAGAGGAGCGGTTGGGGGGGGAAAGTGGCGAACCGGACGCGCCTGCGCCGGACCCTCCGGGCTGGCCGCTCAGTTCAGCCCGCGCGGCCCGCAGGAGCACGCTGATGCAGGACACCATTCAGGGATCAGGACCCTGAGGAGCCGCACCCCCAGCCCTCAGGCTGCGTATTCACAACACGGTCATCCAGGACGTCCTGACGTCTGTGCAGCGGACCGACGGAACGAGCAGCACCCTGCTGGACTTCGAACCCGCTCCGGGCGGCGGGAACCCCCGCATCTTCACCACGCCTTGGAGGAGGGCTTCACCTGTCGGGACGGAGAGCTGAGCGTCCTGCTGGGCCGGCAGACCCTGAACGTGCCGCCGGGCGAGACCGTCACGGTGGCCCGGGGCGTCATCCACCGCTTCTTCAATGCCACCGCGCGCCCAGTCCGGTTCCGGATCGAGGTCTCTCCCGGCAACCGGGATTTCGGGGACAGCCTGATCATTCTGCAGGGCCTGGCGAACGATGGCCTGACCAACCGCAAGAGCATTCCAAAACAGCCTGCCCCTATGGGACTGGTTGCGGAACTGGGCGACATCTGGTCGCCGTTTCCCCTGAGCCTGCTCAATCCGGTGGTGCGTCCGTTTGCGGCCCGCGCCCGCAAACAGGGAATGCTCCAGGAACTCAGGCGGCACTACTGCCCGTCCTGAGCCCTACATGGCCGCGCGCCCCTCAACGCCGGACCCGCCGCAGGGCCGCCGACAGTTCGCGCAGCGCCGCGCGCCCGTCGCCCGGAGCGTAGCGGGCGGCGTGGTAGGCGCGCACCACCTCGTCCAGCGCTCCGCGCAGGTGGGGATAGCGCTCGCCCGCGCGCCGGGCATAGGCGCTGGGGGTCTCGCCGGGAGCGCGCGGCAGGCGCAGGCGCACGGTCAGGGCGTCCAGGGCGCGGGCCGCAGGATCGCGGGGACGGGCGGCGCGGCGCAGCCACAGCCACGCGGGCAGCGCGGTGGCGGCGGCCAGCGCCAGCAGCAGCCCCATGAAGGCAGGAGAGCCGACGCCCTCCAGGCCCACCCTCCCCAGCAGGGCGCGCTGCTGGGCGCCGTCGTAGCCGACCACCACAGCGTTCCAGCGGTTCTGCAGGGCGTCCAGACGCAGGCTCCAGCGGTTCAGGGGGGTGGGCGTGGGGGCCGCCGCCGCCTGCGGACGGCTCAGGGCGGTGGTCAGGCCGGCCGACACGCGGGCGGGGGCCACCACGGCGGTGGGGTCCACCCGCACCCAGCCCTGGCCCGGCAGCCACACCTCGGCCCAGGCGTGGGCGTCCTGCTGGCGCACGATCAGGTAGCCGCCGTCCGGATTCTCCTCGCCGCCCAGGTAGCCGCCCACGATGCGGGCGGGCAGCCCGGCGGCGCGCATCAGGAAGGTGAAGGCCTGCGCGTAGTGTTCGCAGAAGCCCTGGCGGGTGCCGAACAGAAAGGCGTCTACCCGGTTGTGCGCGGGCAACAGTGGCGGCGACAGGGTGTAGCTGAAGCCGCCCGTGCCCAGCAGGGTCAACGCCGCGTCAATGCGGCCCTGCGGAGGCAACGTCTGCCAGCTCTGGCCCAGCGCGGCGGCGCGCGGACTCTCGCCGGGGGGCAACGCAAGGTTGAAATTCAACCGTCTGGGGTCCTCGCGCACCCCCAGCTGGGCGGAACGGCTTTCCAGGGCCACCCGGCGGCGCGAGGTCACGGGCCGGGACGACACGGCCTGGAATGCGGTGGTAAGCAGAACATCCGGTGGCAGCGACACCGGGGTGTCGAGCGCAAGCAACCACGGCATATTCGAAGGCTCCAGCGTGAGGGTATAGCTCCAGTTCGGCCCGTCTGCCTGGACCTCGATGCTGGGTACCCCGACGCTGGGCACCGCGCTGCCCAAGAACCCCTGCGTCCACGCTTCGCCGGCATAGGCCTCGTACACCGGGCCGCGCCAGTACCGCTCGGCGGGCGCGGGCACGGCTCCGGCAAAGTCGGCCCGGAAGGCCACCGCGCGGCTCTGGGCGAGGTCGCTGTAGTCCCCGGCGCGGATCACCGAGGACAGGCCGGTGACTGCCCCGGCGGACACCGGCAGCCGCCACAGCGGGCTCTCCGGGCGGGGAAACAGCACGAACAGGGCCAGTGCCAGCGGCACGGCCAATGCCAGCAGGGTGCCGCTGCGGACCAGGGTGGCGGGCAGATCGGCCCCTGGGTCCCCGTGTCCGGGACGGGTGGGGGCGGTCCAGCGCGAGGCGGCGGCGAGCAGCAGCGCGGCACTGACCACGGCGTGCAGCGCGGTGAGGGGATCCTGACCGTGAAAGAAATGCGTGCTCGTCACGAACAGGCCCAGCACCACCAGCACCTTTCCGTCGCGGGGTCCCCGGCCTTCGGCCGCCTTGAGGGCCACGAGCAGGGCGAGCAGCGCGGTGCCGGCGTCGCGGCCCAGCAGCGTGCCGTAGGTGACGTTCAGGCCCACCGCCGCCAGCCCCGCCAGCACGCCCAGTAGCGGGGTGGGCAGCGGCGGCCAGCCCCGGCGCGGGCGCACGGCGCGGTAGGCCAGCAGGGCGGCGGCGAGCAGCGTGACCCACACCGGCTGTCTCAGGGCGGTGGGGGCCAGCGCAAAGGCCAGCGCGAGCAGGGTGGTCCGCAGCGCGTCCTCGTCGGGCCTCTCCTCCTGTTCCGCGCGGCGTTTCGGGCGCTGCAACACGGGGACGGGGGGCAACGGCAGATGCCGGGCAAGCAGGTCTAGCGCGGCCCGGGCGTGCGCCTCGCCGCCGCCGACCGGCAGACTCTGGCCGGGCAGGCGCAACGCAAACGGTTGCCCGGCCCGCTCCAGCCGGGTGACCCAGGCCGCCAGCCGCGAGAGGCGCGTTTCGGTCTCTCCGGCCGTGTCGGCCCAGTCCAGCTGCCACGTCCGCCCCCGCGGCGCGTCGGTTTCGCGGGTCAGCAACTGGCCGGTGCGGGCCACGTGTCGCCACGACACCCGGCGCGGCGGGTCGCCCGGCGCGTAGGGCCGCAGCCCGGAGAAGTCCTCATCGCCGCGCGTGCGTGCTCCACCGTCGCCCGGGCCGGATACAGTCCGCGGCGGAGTGGGCGGCGCACCGTCCTCGGGGGCCGGGACCACCTGAACGGTCACGGGGGCGGGCGCAGGCAGCCCGGTCGCCCACAACCCCAGGAAATCCAGTGCGGCGGCTGCGCGGGCGGTGACGGTCAGCGGCCCGCGCACCCGCGCCGGAAATGGCACGGCCAGCGTTCTCAGCTCGCCCTCCCGCACGCGCAGGGTGACGCGGCGGGTGTCTCCGGCGCTGCTGTGCAGGGTCAGGGTCAGGGCCCCCGCCGCTCCCGTCACGCCCAGCGCGAACACCGCGTCCTCCCCGGCACGGACCGGCACGGGGGGGGTGAGCGTGACGCGCAGCCCGCGCGCCGGTCGGCTGGCCCCGGCCGAGGCGACCACCCACACGCCCCCCAGCAGAAAGGTCAGGCCGTAGCCCAGGCTCAGGCCGTAATTGATGCAGCCCACCAGCGTCAGCACCACCAGGATCAGGAACCCCACGCCAAAGCGGGTGGGGCGCAGCCGTGCGGTGGCGGCCGCGTGCGGAACCGCGGCAGGATGTGGGGTAACCGGCCCTCCCGCGTCGTCTGCCATCTACGGAATCGGCGTTTCCGCGAGCATGCGCGTCAGCAGTTCTGTGACGTTCACGCCGGGGTCGCGGGGCGGCAGGCGGTGCGCGGCCAGGGCGGGAAAGACTGCCTGCACGTCTTCCGGCAGGGCCATGCGGCGGCCCTCCAGATAGGCCCACGCGCGGGCCGCCGACAGCAGCGCGAGCAGGGCGCGGGGGCTCAGGCCCGCGGCCAGCGCCGGGTGCTGGCGGGTGGCCCCGGCAAGCCGTTGCAGGTAGTCCAGCAGCGGCGGCGCGGCGTGAACTCCGTCCACCTCACGCTGCATGCTGAGCAGCGTGCCCGCGTCCAGCACCGCCCCCAGGTCGCGCACGCTCAGGCTGCGTCCGCCGGTTTCGAGCAGGGTGCGCTCGGCACGTGGGTCCGGGTACCCCAGCGTCACGGTCATCAAAAAACGGTCAAGCTGAGCTTCCGGAAGCGGCGAGGTGCCCACAAAGGCCGCCGGGTTCTGGGTGGCAATCACGAAGAAGGGATCGGGCAGGGGGCGGGTCACGCCGCCCTCGCTGACCTGCCGCTCCTCCATCGCCTCCAGCAGCGCTCCCTGGGTACGCGGGGTGGCGCGGTTGATCTCGTCGGCAAGCAGCACCTCACTGAACACCGGCCCCTCCAGAAAGCGGAAGGTGGCCGTGGCCGCGTCCCACACGCTCACACCGGTCAGGTCGGCAGGCAGCAGGTCCGCCGTGAACTGCACGCGCCGGAAGTGCAGCCCGAAGGTGCGGGCCAGCGCCCCCGCCAGGGTCGTCTTGCCCACGCCCGGCTGGTCCTCGATGAGCAGGTGCCCGCGGGCGAGCAGGCACGCCACCGCCAGCCGGATCTGCCCCGGCTTGCCCAGAATCACACCGTCAAGCTGGGCCAGCGCGGCCCGCAGGGTGGCGGCGTGGTGTGCCGGGCTGGAAGGGGAGGTCACGGCCTGCGTCATGGCGCGCAGCGTAGCGGGCCGCATCTGACAGAACTGCGACGGGTCAGACACGCTCTGCGCTCAGCCGTGTTCGCCGGCCCCCCCTTCCCCACTCCAGCGGCGCAGCGCCAGCCGCGAGCCGATCCACGCGCCCGCGAGGTCAAAGAGCCAGTCGGTCACGCCCGCGTCGCGGCCCGGCACAAAGGCTTGGTGGGCCTCATCCAGCGCGCCCCACCACACCGCGATCACCAGCGCCAGCCCCCGCAGCCCGGTCGCGCGTCCCAGGGCGTAGCCCAGCGCCAGATACGTCAGAAAATGGGCGATCCAGTCCAGCGGATGCACCAGCGGCGGTCCCGGCGTATCGGCCGAGCTGCTCAGCCACCAGATCACGCCCATGATTGCCAGGGACATCAGCCACCAGACGGCCCGGGCGCGTGGGCGCGGCGCGGACGCCGTCAATGCGCGGCTCCGGGCGCGTGCTCTACCAGCTCGATCAGCGTACCTGCGCCCCATTTGGGATGCAAAAAGGCCACCCGCGTTCCGGCGCGGCCCGGCGTGGGGGCCTCATTCAAAAAGCGGGCGCCCTCCGAGCGCAGCCGCGCCATCTCGGCGTCCAGATCGTCCACGCGGTAGGCGGTGTGGTGCAGGCCCGGCCCACGTTTTTCCAGAAACGCGGCGATGGGACTGTCCGGGCGGGTGGGCGTCAGCAGTTCGATCAGGGTCTCCCCCACCACAAAGGCGCGGACGCGCACGCCCTGGGTCCCCACCTCCTCGTCCGGGCCTTCGGGCTGCAGGCCCAGGGCCAGGTAGGGAGCGCTTCCGAGGTCCAGATCCGGGGTGACGATGGCGACGTGATCGAGGTGCATGACCGGCATGGGCCCAGCCTACGCCAGCGCCGCGCCCCGCCTCAATGCACACGGGGCCTGCGCCGCGTGAAGCCCGGCCCGGACGTTCAGGAGCCGCGCGGCGCGGCGCGCAGATACCAGTGGGCCACCGCGCGCATGACCTCCTTGTCCTCGCCGTCGCGCACGCTGACGTTCACGACCAGCCGCGCCCGGCCCTCGGCGCCGTAGGCCTGCAGCGCGGCGGGCAGGTCGCCGGCGAGCGCCTCGGCGCGGGCGCTCAGGTCGCCGCGGGCGCGACCCACGTAGTGCGTCTCCAGCTTCTCGATCAGCGGCACGGCCCCGGCAAGGTGCGCCGCAAAGGCCCCCGCGAAAGCGGCCCCGCTGACCGCCTCGGCCAGCAGAAACTGCGCCCCGGCGTGGATGGTTCCCAGGTGGTTGCGGTACGGAGGCGTATCCGGGCACTCGCCCTCGGCCCAGCCCAGCCCCACATCGGTGATCCGGACCCCCACCGTGGCATTCATGGGAATGGCGTGCAGCGCGGCCTGCACGGCCTGTACCGCCTGAGGCGGCAACCGGGTCTGGGGGGCGGGCGTGTGAAGCTGGGACATGGGAAAACCTCCGGGTAGAAAACGAAATTTTGAACCGGGTTCAAGAACTGAGGTCAAGTATACGGGTCTTCCACGTAGCGCCGCAGCACCTCCACGGGCGGATAGGTTCCGGCGCGCAGCTGTGCGTCCACCTGCCGGGCATGATCCCAGGTGCGCGCCGCCAGCTCCGGCGTGACCTGACCGGCCTCCACCGCCGCCTCCAGATCCTCGGCGTCGATGATGTGTGTGGCCGTTACCGTCCACGGCGCGTCGGGCTCCGAGACCCCCACCACATCCAGATACAGGTCGTCATGCCACGGCAGCCCCTCTTCTGCCACACCCTCGCCACCATGGATGTCCACGTAAAACTGCACCGGCTGACCCGCCGCGCCGAGCATGACCGTCAGGGCCGCCCCCACCACACCTGCGCCCGCCCCGGTGGGATGGGCGCGCACCCAGCGGAAGCCGCTGTCCAGGATGCGGTGCGTGCCGCCGCCGGGCCGGGAGACGTCCAGCGGCCGGACCACCGTGCGGGCCGTGAAGTCCACGATCACGTAGCCGGGCACGTCCAGCACCGTCTGGGTGCCCTGCGTGACCCGCGCCCAGGCCCGCAGATCAAAGGTCTTGCGCTTCATGCTTCTGAGGCTACACGGCCCGCTAGCATGTCGGCATGTTCCAGTACGCCCGCCGCTTCTGGTTGCCCCTACTGCTTGTCCTGCTGGTGCCCACCACCCTGTGGGCCATCTCCGTGGCGCGGCAGGCCGGGTCCGAGCGGCAGCGGCAGGCGCAGGAGGCCGCGCGTCGGGCCGAAACCGCGCGCGTGATGGCCTCGGACCCGGTGCGCTTCGAACAGTACGTGCGGCAGGTATTCATCGCCGCCGACGTGATCGGTCAGGGCGAGCAGGATGCCAGCGGCCCGTGCCGGAGCGTCAGCGGTTTTGAGAACGGCGTGGGTGACCCGCCCCCCGAGACCAGAGACTGTGTGATCCGCGATCCCGGGGAGGAGGCCCCGACGGTTCAGCTGACCCTGCAAGACGGCCGGGTCTTTCGCTGGCCGCCGGACGGGGCCGTCAATCCGGTGCCATAGAGGCCCGCTCCGCCACCAGCTGCCGTACCGCCCGCAGCATCAGCTCCCCCTCGATGGCCTGCACGCGCGCCTTGAGGGTCTCCAGCGTGTCACCCGGCTGCACCGGCACCCGCCCCTGCGCGAGCGCCGGCCCCTCGTCGATGCCCGCCGTGACCAGATGCACTGTCGCGCCGGATTCCGGGTCGCCCGAGGCGAGGACGGCCTCATGCACGCGGTCCCCGTACATGCCGCGCCCGCCGTGCCGGGGCAGCAGGCTGGGGTGGATGTTCAGCACCCGGCCCGCGAAGGCCCCCAGCACCCGTGGCCCCAGTTCCCGCATGTAGCCGCTGAGGACAAGTACTTCGGCGCCCGCCCCGCACAGAAAGTCGAGGATGGCCGCGTCGAGGTCGTCGGGGTCGGGGTACCCCGCGCTGCTCAGGTGCGCGGCCCGCAGACCCTCTGCCCGCGCCCAGGCCAGCGCCACCGAGCGGCTGTTGTTGCTCACCAGCGCCACCGGCACGGCGTCCAAGGCTCCGCTGCGGCACGCCTGAGTGAGGTGCCGCGCCGCGCTGCCACCGTGCGAGGCGAGAAAGGCGAGCTTCATGGGCACGCCGCGCGCCGCCACGCCCCCCGCCTCATTTTCCCAGTTCCTCCAGCAGGTACGCGCTTGTCAGAATGCCGTTGTGGTAGTCGGCGAGCGCAAAGCTCTCGTTGGGGCTGTGTGGGGCGTCCTCGTTCAGGCCCATGTCCACGAACAGCACCGGGCTTTTCAGGATCTCGGCGAACGAGGCGACGATGGGAATGCTGCCCCCGGTGCGCGCAAACACCGCGGGCTTGCCGTACACACGTTCCAGCGCGCGGTCGGCGGCCTTCACGTAGGTGCTGGAGGTATCGAACTTGATGGGCTGGCCGCCGTGCAGCGCCCGGACCTCCACGGTCACCCCCGCCGGGGCGATGGTGGGCACGTATTCCTGAATCAGGCGGGTGATGCGGTCCGGGTCCTGGCCGGGGACCAAGCGCATGGACACCTTGGCTCCCGCCTTCGCGGCGATCACGGTCTTGCTGCCCTCGCCCTGGTAGCCGCCCCAGATGCCGTTGACGTCCAGGGTCGGGCGGCCCCACAGCCGTTCCAGTACGGAATAGCCGTCCTCGCCGGGCAGCGCGGACACGCCGATGCTCTGGGCAAAGGCATCGTCGTCCTGGGGCAGCGAGGCCCACATCTCCCGCTCCTCGCCGGTCAGTTCCTCGATGCCGTCGTAGAAGCCGGGAATGGTGACGCGGCCGTGGTCGTCCTTGAGGCGGGCGATGATCTCGCACAGGGCGTTGATGGGGTTGGGGGCGGCTCCGCCGTAGCTGCCGCTGTGCAGATCACGGTTGGCCCCCTGCACATGAATCTCCACGTAGCTCAGGCCGCGCACGCCGTAGGTAATGGTCGGCACGTCGGCGGCGAAGCGGCTGCCGTCACTGATCACGATCACGTCGGCCTGCAGCTCTTCCCGGTGCGCCTGCAGGTACGGCACGATGCTGGGGCTGCCGATTTCCTCCTCACCCTCCAGCAGGAACTTGATGTTCACGGGCAGCTCGCCCTGCGTCTGCAGCAGTTCCACGCCGCGCACGTGCGCGTAGGCCTGACCCTTGTCGTCGGTGCTGCCGCGCGCGTAGATGCGCCCGTCGCGCACGGTGGGCTCGAAGGGGGGCGTCACCCACTCCTCCAGCGGGGCCTCGGGCTGCACGTCGTAGTGGCCGTACAGCAGCACGGTGGGCTTGCCCGGAGCCTTGAGGTGCTCGGCGTACACGGCGGGGTGTCCCCCGGTCTCATCCACCCGCGCGGTGAAGCCCAGCGACTCCAGCTTGACGCGCAGAAATTCGGCGGCCCTTACCAGATCCTCCTTGTGGCTGGGATCGGCGCTGACACTGGGAATGCGCAGCAACTCGAAGAGTTCGGCCTCGGCTTGCTCGCGGTTCAGGGCACTCGACAGATCGCCGGGGGTCAGGTCAGTGGAGGTCATGCGGGGAATGATAGAGGGTCGGCAGGTGAGCGGAACATCCCACCGTCTGCCATGCTGCCCTCCATGAGCCCGCCCGAACCGCCTGCTCCGTCCCCCGCCCACCTGCGGCATTACGGCCCGCTGCGGGCGCGCGACCCCGATCTGGAAGTGCTGCTCACCGACGGTCTGGGCGGCTTTGCCCTGAGCAGTCTGGCGGGCGTGCCGACCCGCTGTTACTCGGGACTGGTGGTCAGTCAGGCCCCGCCGGTGGAACGCTTCACGCACCTGGCCTCGCCGCTGGAAGTGCTGCAGGTCGGTGGCGAGACGGTGGCCCTGCATGCCCTGGAACTCGCGCCGGGTGTGTTCGAGGGCCAGGGCCTGGAACACCTGAGCGGCGTGACCCTGCGCGACCTGCTGCCCGAGCGCGAGCAGGCGGTGGGCGGCGTGCGGGTGCGGCGCCGGACCGTGTGCCCGGCACAGTCGGGCGCGGTGGTGTACCTGTACGACGTCCAGGCGCGCGAAGCGGTCACGCTGACCCTGGGCGGCTATTTCGTGGACCGCGACATGCACCACACCCACACCACTGCCCCGGAACTGAGCTTCACGGTCAAGGGCACTGCGGCAGAGGTGGTCGGCGGGCGGCGCACAAGGGCGCAGGTCCACGCGCCCGGCGCACAGGTTGAGGCCCTGCCACCGCAACCGTTTGCCCAGCGGATTTACTACCGCCACGACGCGGCGCGCGGCGAGCCGGACCACGAATACGTGCGCGGCGCGGCGCTGTGGAGGGTGCACCTTCCGGCAGGCGGAGGCCGGGTGGCCCTGAGCGTGCAGGGCCGGACAGCCACCACACCCGATCTGACCAATCCGTGGCTGGCCTACGAACAGGAGGGGGCCCGCCGCCACGCCCTGGCCGTACAGGCCCAGGGCGCCTGTGAAGTGACAGACGGACTGGTGGCCACCCTGGCGGTCGCCGCCGACGCCTACCTCGTGCGCCGCAGCGCCCCGGCGGGCCGCAGCGTGATTGCCGGATACCCGTGGTTTGCCGACTGGGGGCGCGACGCCATGATCGCGCTGACCGGCCTGACCCTGCTCACCGGGCGGCACGCCGAGGCCCGCGACCTGCTCGATACCTTCCTGCGCACGGCCCGGCGCGGCCTGATTCCCAACCACTTTCACGAGGACGGCCAGGGCGCCGGCTACAACACCGTGGACGGCGCGCTGTGGCTGGCGGTGGCGCTGGAACGCTACGTGACGGCCAGCGGCGACACCGCCTTTGCCCGCACGGCCCTGCCGCAGCTGCGCGGGGTGCTGCGGTGGCACCTGAACGGCACCGACCACGGCATCCGCGCCGACCCCCACAGCGGGCTGCTGCATGCGGGCGAGGCGGGCGTGCAGCTGACCTGGATGGACGTGAAGATCGCCGAGTGGGTGGTGACGCCCCGGCACGGCCATCCCATCGAGATCCAGGGGCTGTGGCTCGCGGCGCTGGGGGCAGAGACGCGCCTCTCACAGCGGATGGGCGAGCGGCCGCAGTTTGCGGCCACGCTGCAGCAGGCCCGCGCGAGCTTCGCCGCGTTCTGGAATGACAACAGGTGGGCCGACGTGCTGGGCGCGGACGGCTCTCCCGACCCCAGCGTGCGCCCAAACATGGCCCTGGCCCTGGCACTGCCGGACACCCCCGCCACCCCCACGCAGGTCGCGGCGGCGGTCCAGACCCTGGAGGCCGAGCTGCTCACGCCGCTGGGGCTGCGCACCTTATCGCCGCGCGACCCGCGCTACCGCGGCAACTACGGCGGCCCCCAGGTTCAGCGCGACGCCGCCTACCACCAGGGCACGGTCTGGCCGTGGCCGCTGACCGCGTACACCGAGCTGCTGCTGTCGCGCGGCGAGGTCGCCCGCGCCCGCGCCGCCCTGAACGGCCTGAGCGGCCACCTCTGGGAAGCGGGCGTGGGCCACGTTTCCGAGGTGTTCGCCGGAGACACGCTGCGCCCCGGCGGCTGCCCCTTCCAGGCCTGGAGCGTGGCCGAACTGCTGCGCGCCCACGTGCTGGTCTCCCGCGCAGAGGCGGACTCCCAAAGCGCCCAAAACTCCGGCTGAAGTCCGTTCCGGTGACGTTCATTCCAGGCTCAACTAGACACTTATCCTTGACGTACCGAGGACACTAACCCTAGCATCGCCAGCATGTCCCGCCTCACCTTGCCGCCGCAGGCCACCCAGGTTGGTCTGGCGGTGGATGTGGCGGCGTTTGCCATGCACGGCGGCGAGCTGCGCGCCCTGCTCGTCCAGCGCGGCGAACTGCCCCACGCCCGCGCCTGGGCCCTGCCCGGCGGCTTTGTGCAGCCGGGCGAGGAACTGCATGAGGCGGCCCTGCGTGAACTGCGCACCGAGACGGCCGTGCAGCTTGAGCCCCGGCACCTAGAGCAGTTCTATACCTTCGGGGCCGTGGACCGCGATCCGCGCGGCCGCATCGTGAGCGTGGCCCACCTTGCGGTGCTGCCGCACGGCACGGTGCGGGTCAGCGGCGGCGGGCACACCCTGGACGCCGAGTGGCTCAGCGCCCACCGCCCGCCGCAGCTGGCCTTCGACCACCACGACATCCTGACCCGCGCGCTGCTGCGGCTGCAGTTGCGGCTGGAATATGCCAACCTCGCGCTGGAATTCCTGCCGGACACCTTCACGCTGCCCGAGCTTCAGGGGGTCTACGAGGCGATCCTCGACCGCCAGCTGGACAAGCGCAACTTCCGCAAACGGCTGCTCGCCCAGGGCATCCTGACCCCCAGTGGCGAGCGGCGCAGCGGCGTGGGCCGGCCCGCCCAGCTGTACCGCCGCGCCAAGAACGTGCGGGTGGCGGCGCTGTAGCGCTCCCGACTCTCCGCGAGACGGGTCTGCGTTTTACTTTCCGGCATAGGCCGGGCCGCTACACTGACCGCATGGACATGAAGAAGCTGATGAAGCAGATGCAGCAGGCGCAGGTGGCCGCGGGCAAGATTCAGGAGGAACTCGCCGCCAAATCGGTGGAGGGCAGTGCGGGCGGGCTGGTCACGGTCACCATGAACGGCCACGGCAAGCTGACCACCCTGAAGATCAACCCCGAGGCGGTGGACCCGCAGGACGTCGAGGCCCTGGAAGACCTGATTCTGGTCGCCATGCAGGACGCCAGCGCCAAGGCCGACGCTTTGCAGCAGGACGCCACGCGCGGCCTGGGAATCCCCGGATTTTGAAGACGGGCCGCCTTCCCCATAGCGGGCGGGGCGCACCCCGAGAGCGGCGGGCATGAAATACCCTCCCTCCCTGGTCGCGCTGATCCGCGAGCTCTCACGCCTGCCCGGCATCGGCCCCAAGAGCGCGCAGCGGCTGGCCTTCTACCTGTTCGAGCAACCGCGCGAGGACATCGAGCGGCTGGCCAGTTCCCTGCTCTCGGCCAAGCGGGACCTGCACACCTGCCCCATCTGCTTCAACATCACCGACGCCGAGCGCTGTGACGTGTGCAGCGACCCGGCCCGCGACCAGAATCTGATCTGCGTGGTCGAGGAACCCGGCGACGTGATTGCCATCGAGCGCAGCGGCGAGTACCGGGGCCTGTACCACGTGCTGCACGGTGTCCTGAGTCCCATGAACGGGGTGGGGCCCGAGCAGCTGCACATCAAGCCCCTGCTGCCGCGCGTGACCGAGGGCCAGGAGGTGATCCTGGCCACCGGCACCACCGTGGAGGGCGACGCCACCGCGCTGTACCTGCAACGCCTGCTGGAGCCGCTGGGCGCACTGGTCAGCCGCATCGCCTACGGCCTGCCGGTAGGCGGCGCGCTGGAGTACGCCGACGAGGTCACGCTGGGCCGCGCCCTGACCGGGCGTCAGCGTGTGAGCAAGCCCCGGCCAGACGCCTGAAGCCCACACGCCCACGTCCCCACCCTCAAGCTTCTCCCCTGCGGAGGAGTTTTTGTTTTGCTTGCGGGGGCTGGCGGCGAACAGATTGGCCGCCCGCCCCGCCGCGCTAAACTTCCCCGCATGACTGCTCCGTCCTCTTCCCTGTCCACCGCCGACATCCGCGAGAAGTTCCTGAGCTTCTTCGAGGGCAAGGGCCACCTGCGCCTGCCCAGCCACAGCACGGTGGCCCCGGACCCCACCACGCTGTTCACCGTGGCAGGCATGCAGCCGTTCAAGGAACAGTTCATGGGTGCGCCCGCCAAATTCGAGCAGGGTGCAAACAAGCGCGTGACCACCGCGCAGAAGTGCCTGCGCATCGGGGACATCGAGAACGTGGGGCGCACCCTGCGGCACTGCTCGCTGCTGGAGATGATGGGCAACTTCAGTTTTGGCGACTACTTCAAGCGCGAGTCGCTGACCTGGGCGTGGGAATTCCTGACCAGCCCCGAGTGGATGGCGCTGGACAAGACCAAGCTGTACGCCACCATCTACCAGGACGACGAGGAGGCCTTCGAGATCTGGACGCAGGACATCGGCCTGCCCGAGGACCACATCCTGCGCTTTGGGGCCGACGAGAACTTCTGGCCCGCCGACGCGCCCAAAGAGGGTCCCAACGGCCCGTGCGGCCCGTGCAGCGAGATCTTCTATGACCGGGGGCCGCAGTACGGTGACGACACCTGGGCCGACTACGCCCAGACCCGCGAGAGCGCGCGCTTTCTGGAAATCTGGAACAACGTGTTCCCTCAGTACGACCGCCAGGAACCGCAGCCCGACGGCACGCCGACGCTCGTTGACCTGCCCTTCAAGAACATCGACACCGGCATGGGCCTGGAACGCATCGCCACCGTGGTGCAGGACGTCTACGATTTTTACAGCAACGACGTGTTCGCGCCGATCATCGCCCGCATTGCCGAGCTGAGCGGCCACCCCTACGAGGGGCCGCAGAACGTCTCGCACCGCGTGGTGGCCGAGCATGTCCGCAGCGTGAGCATGGTCATCGCCGACGGCTCTGCGCCGGGCAACACCGGACGCGGCTACGTGATCCGCAAGATTCTGCGCCGCGCCTCCAGACACGCCTACCTGCTGGGCCTGCGCGAGCCGACGCTGTACAAGCTGGTGCCGCTGGTGGTGGACCGCATGGGCGACGCCTACCCCGAACTGAGGGCCGAACAGGCCCGGGTCGAGGCCACGATCAAGAGTGAGGAGGAGCGCTTCCTGAAGACGCTCGAGGGCGGCATCCAGCGCCTCGGCGGGCTGCTCGAGCGGCTGGAGAAGGGCGCGGTGCTGGGCGGCGAGGAAGCCTTCATCCTGTACGACACCTACGGCTTTCCGGTCGACCTGACCAAGGAAATTGCCGAGGAATACGGCGTCAGCGTGGACGAGGCCGGGTACGCCGAGAGCCTGGAAAACGCCCAGAACATCGCGCGGGCTGGCAGCAAGTACGGCAAGTCCGAACTGTTCGGCGGACAGGAGGCCCTCACCGACCTCTCTCCCACCGAGTTTGTCGGCTACGACGAGCTGGAGGCCGACGGTGAGGTGCTGGCCCTGCTCGTGGCGGGCGAGCGCCCCACCCACCTGAGTGCGGGCGACGAGGCGACGGTGGTGCTGTCGCGCACCCCGTTCTATGCCGAGGGCGGCGGCGAGGTCGGCGACACCGGCCGCCTGGAGTGGGACGGCGGCGCCGGAGTAGTGCGCGATACCCGCAAGACCCCCGGCGGCGTGTTCCTGCACGACGTGATCGTGGAGGCGGGCGAGCTGAAGGAAGGCCAGCGCGTGCGCGGAGTGGTCTCGGGCGAGCGGCAGGCCACGCAGCGCCACCACACCGCCACCCACCTGCTGCACGCCGCGCTGCGGGCAGTGCTGGGGTCGGGCGTGCGGCAGGCCGGATCGCTGGTCGCGCCCGACCGTCTGCGTTTTGACTTCTCGCACGGCGCCGCATTGAGCGCGGAAGAGATTGCCAGCGTGGAGCGGCTGGTGTCGCGCTGGGTCAGCGCCAACTTCCCGGTGACGTGGCAGGAAATGCCGATTGCCCAGGCGCGGGCGGCGGGCGCCACCGCACTGTTCGGCGAGAAGTACGGAGACACCGTGCGCGTGGTTCAGGTGGGCGGCGAGGTGTCGCACGAGGGACAGGCCGTGGCGAGCATGGAACTGTGCGGCGGCGCGCACGTGAAGCGCACCGGCGACATCGGCGCGTTCGTGATTCTGAGTGACGAGAACGTGGCCGCTGGGGTCCGCCGCATCGAGGCGCTGGCGGGCGAGGCGGCCACCGGCTGGCTGCGCGAGCGTCTTATGGGGGCGGCGCGGGTGTCGGCCATGCTCAACACCAGCCCCGACGGTCTGGAAGGCCGCGTCTCGGGCCTGCAGGCGCAGCTCAAGGCCGCCGAGAAGGAAACGGCGAATGTCCGCCGGCAGCTGGCCGAGGCGCAGATGGGCGGAGCGAGCGGCGCGGCCTCCCCGGTGCGCGAGCTGGGCGGATTCCAGGTCGCGGCCCTCAAGCTGTCCGGCATCGAGGGCAATGAACTTCGTGGAGCCGCCGACAAGCTGCTCGAACAGAGTGGCGCGGACCTAGCCGTGGTCGCCGGGGACAAGGGACTGGTCGTCAAGGCCACCCGGGACGCCGTGACCCGCGGAGCGCACGCCGGGCAACTGGTCGGCAAGCTCGCGGCGGCGGGCGGCGGCAAGGGCGGAGGTCGCCCCGACATGGCGCAGGCGGGCATCACGGACGCGGGGGCAGCGCTGGAGGCGCTCGACACGGCCTTCTGAAGCCGCACCAGCCGCTGAACCGCTTCGTCATCCCTGAAGTTGAAAATTGAAGTCTGCCCAGCCCCAGCACCGTCCGCACCAAGAACGGCGCTGGGGCTGGCATTTTGCTGTGCCCGCACTCTTCACTGCCAGGCCCGTGAAGGCACCCACCGGACCCCTGTCGTTAATCACCACCTGGGCAGGTCCACTGGTCGGCCACGTGGCCCGGTGCCTAACCCTCTGTGCCGGGGCCAGGGCCGGGGTCGAGGCCCTCGGCCCGTTCCAGGGCGATGTTCGCCTCGGTCATGGAGGCGTCTCCGCCCAGCAGACCCGTGACTTCGCCGGCGCTCATGCCGTCCCCGGCGGGGGCGGGCACGCCCGGCAGCGTGCGGCCTTCCGGGTGCTCGGGTGCGGGGCCCTGTGCGGCAGGCGGGTGCCCCGCTGCCGGCTTGAGGTGCGGGGTCAGGGTGGGGTTGATGGGCAGCGCGTCCCGTTCCCCGGTGGGATCGTCCTTGGTCATGGCCCCAGCATGTCCTCCACTGGCCCGGAGCGGTTGACGCCCGCCTGAAGAAAACCTGATGATCTGCGGCATGCCGCTGCGCTTTTCCAGGTTCGCTCTGCTCGCCGTGGGCCTGCTGGGATCGCTGTGGTCTGCCGGCGGGACCGCCGCCCTCCCCCCAGCAGGTCCGCCGCCGCTGCGCGTGGTCGTTCTGAGCGACTTTAACGGCCCCTACGGCAGCGTGACCTACCCGGCCGCCCTGAGCCGCACCGTACAGCGCACTGTGAACGAGTGGAAGCCGGACCTGGTGCTCTCGGCCGGAGACCTGATCGCCGGACAGAAGGCCAGCCTCTCCGACGCGCGGGTGCGGGCCATGTGGGCGGCGTTTGACCGGGAGGTCGGTGCGCCGCTGAAGACGGCAGGCAGTCCCTTCGCCTTCACGCTGGGCAACCACGACGCCAGCCTCGCGCGGGACCGGCGCGAGGCCGCCGCCTACTGGCAGGCCCACGTCCCCGCGCTGACCTATGTGGACCGCCGCGCCTTTCCCTTCCGGTACTCGTTCACCTTCGGCGGTGGGCGGCTGTTCGTGGCCGTGCTGGACGCCAGTGGCCCGCAGGTGAGCCCAGAGCAGCGGACTTGGCTGGCTGGCCAGCTCGCCACTCCACAGGCCCAGGCGGCGGGCGTCCGGCTGGTGATGGGCCATCTGCCGCTCGCGGGCGTCAGCGCCGGCAAGAACGTGGCGGGCGAGGTCATCCACGATCCCACGCCGCTGCGCCAGATCATGGAACAGGGCCGCGTGCTCGCCTACCTCAGCGGCCATCATGCCGCCTACTACCCGGCGCGGCTGGGCGGGCTCAACGTCCTGGCCAGCGGCGGCATCGGCGGACGCGATTATGTGGGGGTGCCGGGCACGGCCCGCAGCACGGTGACCGTCCTGAGTGTGGACACGGCCGCCGGACACGCCACCTTCCAGACCTTCGATGCCGAGACCGGACAGGCCGTTGCCACCTCAGCGCTGCCCACCCGGATCAGCGGTCTGGGCGGGCCGCTGATCCGGGTGGACGGGTTTCACTAAGCGGTTCGGAGACGCGCTGAGCTTACCTGGGCATCATGCGGTACAGCTCGATGCCGCGGGCGGTGCGGTTCTTGAACCCTGCCCAGGAGGTATCGTCGGCCTTGGGTGAGCCGTCCGCATTGCGGCTGACCTTGATGTCGTTGGACCGGGGCGTGGGCACGTTCAGGTAGGGGGCCGCGCCCTGCATGCCCTTGAGCTTCAGGTTCAGGAAAGCGGTCACGAAATGCTGGTTGAGGTTGTTCAGGCGGGCCATGTCCCAGGCGGGTTCGGCGTAGTGCATGTAGTCGTCGAAGCTGTTCAGGGATGCGGCGGGCGGCGGATTGGGCGCAGAGTTGTGCGAGGCGTTCTCGTACACCACCATGTACCGCTCGGCATTCACGGCATTCTCGAACAGCGACTTGACTCCGCCTTCGTACTGCGCCACGTCGTCGCGGTCGCCCACCACGAACATCGTCGGCACCTTCAGGTTTGCCAGCCCCGCCTCGTCCCAGAAGCCATACTTGCCGCCGAAATTCACGCCGATGCCCCGCACGGCGGCGTCCCCGCCCCAAGGCGCAAAGGCCACGACCGCCTTGATGCGCGGGTCCACGGTGTACGCCCCGGTCTGCCGCTGCTTCAGGGCCCCGTTGGGCACCAGCGGCACCATCTCGGGCCCGAAACCTGCGCCCGCCGCGTTCAGGGCGCCGTAGCCGCCCATGCTGTAGCCCACCAGCGCCGTGCGGTCGGCGTCCACCAGGCCGCTCAGGGGGCTGCCACTGTCGGCTGCACCCAGCCGCGCCATCTCACCCAGCACGAAGTTGTCGTCCAGCGGGCGGTTCAGCAGCGTGCTCGCAAAGGCGGCCTTGTCTCCGTGGGTGCTGTCGGTATGGTCAATCGAGGCGACCACGTACCCCTTGCTCGCCAGATTCTCGGTGAGGTAGGACATCAGGTAGCGGCTGCCCGGATAGCCGTGCGACACGATCACCAGCGGGTACGGTCCGCCCTGGGCGCTGGGCGCGGCGTCACGGGTGGCGCGGCCCAGGGTCAGGAAGGGGGTGTTGGGCCGCTTGGGATCGTTGGGGCCGCTGCCGAGCACGTCGCGGTAGGTGGTCACGCCTGAGCCGCTGGCTCCCACCGCCGGGTACCACACCTCCACCGTCAGCGGGCGGTCGTAGCGGGGAATCTCGCCCTCCTTGGGGGCTTTGACGATGTCGAGCTGCCCGGGATTGGTCAGTGTTAGGGTCCGCACACCCACCGCGTAGGGGCCGCGCGCACTCAGCTCGGGCGCGTCGGGGCGGGCGTCTCCGGGCACACTCTGGGACGGAGCGGTGGCGGCCAGTTGCGCCCCGGCCACCCCCAGCGGAGTCAGGGACAGCAGGGCAAGGGTCAGATACAGGCTGGATCGCTTCATGACGGTCTCCTCCGGATCAGCAGAGAGCGGCAGACCGACCACACACGGGCGGTGGTCCTCTCTGAGGAATTTTGATACAGGGCCCAGAGTAGTGCCAAAACGGGGAGGCATGGCGGGGTCACGCCGGACCGGGACGGCGGGAGCGGCCTTCCACAACAAAGGAGCGGCCGGTGCGCACGCACACCGGCCGGAAAAAACCCGGGCGGACGCCCGGCGCGCCACGCCGCTCAGTCGGCTCCTCAGTCGAACTTGAAGATCTCCAGATCGTCCACGGCGTCGCCTGCTCCGCGCAACTGGGCCAGTTGCTCGGCGCTGGCCTGGGTGTGCGGCGTGTTCTGGGTCTGTCCCAGGGCATTGGCCATCACGTCGGCGGGCACAGCCGCAAACAGGCGGGCGACCTGCTGGGGGGTGGCGTCCAGCAGGGCGTCTTGCAGCAGTTCATCGGGCACCGCCTGCGACACGCGGGCGCGGGCGGCGGCAACCGCGGCAGGGTCGACTTCCGGGCGGATGGCCGTTTCCTCGTCCAGATTGGCGGTGCCGGGCGGACGGAGGCTGCCGGGGCGGTTCTTGTTCCACACCCACCAGGCCACCCCCAGAATGATGACGGCCACGATCAGCAGCTTCATGCGCCCACCTTAGCGGGCCGCGGGCCTGCGGCGCTTCCCCCTATGGGTGGGTCGGCTGCCAGGAATCGTACACGCCCCCACGGCAAAGAATCACGCCCCCCCGCCACACCCGGGCACAGGGGGGCCGTGACGGAGGATCCGTGGGAGGAGAGGGCTGGAAACCCGCCCCCCTGCGGCAGACCGGCGGCTCAGGCCTCGCTGTAGGTCTTCTCGATGGGCATGCCCACCGCGTTGCCCCACTCGGTCCAGCTGCCGTCGTAGTTGCGGACCTTGGGGTAGCCCAGCAGCTCGCGCAGCACGAACCAGCTGTGGCTGCTGCGTTCGGCGATGCGGCAGTACGCGATCACATCCTTGTCGGGGGTCACGCCCTCACCGGCGTACAGGTCGCGAAGTTCGTCGGCGCTCTTGAAGGTGCCGTCCTCGTTGGTCGCCCGCGCCCAGGGAATGCTGCGCGCGCCGGGAATGTGTCCGCCGCGCAGCACGCCTTCTTGCGGGTAGTTCGCCATGTGGGTGACCTTGCCCGAGAACTCGTCGGGGCTGCGGACATCCACCAGCGCGCCCCGGCCGGCCCGGACGTCTTCCAGGTGGGCACGGACCTCGTCACGGTAGGCACGCAGGCCCTCGTCGCGGGTCAGGGCGGGGTAGGTGGTCGCCTCGTGGGTGGTCGCCTCGGTGGTGACCTCGCGGTTCTCGGCCATCCACTTCTGGCGGCCCCCGTTCATCAGCTTGAGGTTCTTCACGCCGCTGTACGACAGGAACCAGTACGCATACGCGGCCCACCAGTTGCTCTTGTCGCCGTACAGGATGATCTGGTCATCGGGGCCGATGCCCAGGCGGCCCAGCAGCGCGGCCACCTCATCGGGGCCGATGAAATCGCGCTCGACCGGGTGCCAGAAGTCGGTCTGCCAGTCCACCTTCACCGCGCCGGGAATGTGGCCGGTGTCATAGAGCAGGATGTCCTCATCCACTTCGATCAGGCGCACACCGGGAGTATTGAGGTGTTCGGCCACCCAGCCGGTATCAACGAGCACGTCTTTTGCATATTCCATAAATGAACCTCCAGAGTTGCGGCCTCGATTGTTTCAGGCCAGGGTGTACGGATGCAAGATTAGTTGACAACAGTGGTCAACTGGACAGACCTCACCATATCCCCCGCCGGGGCGGCGGTACAGTGGCGCATGACTTCCGATTCCTCCCCCTCCGCCGGTCCGGCCCTGCCCGAAAAGCTTCAGGGCATCGTGAGCATGTTCCGCAGCGCGCCCAAATCGCTGCGCCTGCAGGCCCTGCTGGAGTACAGCCGCAAGCTGCCCCCCCTGCCCGAGAAGTACGTGGAGCACCCGGAGTTCATGCAGCCGGTGCCCGAATGCACCAGCCCGTTCTTTCTGGTGACTGAGCGGGAAGAAGGTAACGTGAAGCTGCACTTCAAGGTGCCCGAGGAAGCCCCCACCGTGCGCGGCTACGCGGGCATCCTGCACGAGGCGCTGGACGGTCAGTCTCCCGAGACCATCCTCAGCGTTCCCGACAACTTCTACATGGACATGGGCCTGAGTGAACTGATCACGCCCATGCGTCTGCGCGGCATGGGGGCCATCCTGATGCGGCTCAAGCGCGAAGTTTCGGAACCAAGCGCCCAGGTCCCCACCACCGGCAACTGAACGGCAGCTCCGGAGCTGGACTCAGTGACGTCTGGGCAGCACCCTGTTCAGGACCAGGGCGCTGAGGCCCAGTCCCAGCCCGTACGACAGGTGTGCGCCCAGACGGTTCACGTGGCCTCTGGGGGTGGAGCCGGCGGGACCGTCCTGCAGCCCGGCCAGCGGCACCAGGCCCTCGTCCATCAGGGCCCACAGGCCAACACCAAACGCCGCTCCCTTGAGCGGTTCATCGGTGCCCGCCAGCGCGCCGTACAGCCCGCCGCTGAGCACCCCCATGCTCCAGTGAACTCCTTCACTGAGGGCCGTGCGGGTGCCGTCTTTTCTGGGTTCACGGCCCTCGGCGGCTTCGTACGCCAGCCGCCCCAGCGCAGCGGTGCTGCTCTCGCCGGGCGCGTGCAGTTGCCCCAGCGGCGCGATGCTGTGCTGATCCGGCCCCCTGGGGGCCTCGCCACCGCCGCTCTCCTGAAGCAGTGGGGCCACCCGCAGCCAGTACTGGCCCATCGCCAGCGTGCCCACCGCGCCACCCACCACTCCAATCACCATGTTCCGGAACAGTGTCATGGTCCAGCGTAAGCAGGGCCACCCGACCACAGAAGCAACTTAAAGAAACGCTCAGGTCGCAGGAAGTCAACCGGTGTGGGGGGCGTGCGCCGCCTTCAGGGCCTCCAGGGCCCGGCCCCGGTGGCTGATGGCCTGTTTCTCGGCCAGGGTCATCTCGGCCAGGGTGCGGGTCTCGCCGTCGGGAACGAACAGCGGATCGTAGCCGAAGCCGTTCTCGCCGCGCGGGCCTTCCAGCAGCGTGCCCGGCAGCTCTCCGCGGTACGCCTCCACGCGCCCGTCGGGATGGGCCAGAATCACCACCGACACGAAGCGGGCGCGGCGGTTGGTGTGGCCGCGCATCTTTTCGAGCAGGTACAGGCTGCGTTCCAGGTCGCTGTCGCGGCCCCCGTAGCGGGCGCTGTAGATGCCGGGTTCGCCGCCCAGGGCCTCCACTTCCAGGCCGCTGTCGTCGGCCAGGGCCACCGTGCGGCCCATCAGCGCCACCGTGCAGGCCTTGAGCGCCGCGTTCTCCTCGTAGGTCGCCCCAGTTTCCTCGGGCAGCGGCAGGCCCTCCAGCGGACGCATTTCCCAGCCCAGTCCCGAGAGCGCCGCCTCGATCTCGCGCACCTTGCCCGCATTGCCCGTCGCCACGACCACCGACATACCGCCTACCTCTGCCCCGTCACTCATCACGTTCAGAGTGTAGCGGGCCGGGCACCCCCCGACGCCCGCCCGGCCCCCAGCGGCAACTCGGCGCGCACCCGCCAGCGCACCTCGCCCTCCGGTTTCTCGAACAGGGTCAGACCGGTGTAGCGCTGCCGGGCAAACGCACAGAAGCGGGCCTCCAGCTCCCGCCGCAGCGCTTCTGGATCATTACCGCCGTAGGGCTGCACCAGCGTGAAGTGAGGCCGCCAGGTGTCGAGCCCCCGGGGCGTGCGCAGCAGTTCCATGCGTGCCTGCTCGAAGGGCCGGGCATACTTGCCCGCCGCCACCTGGGCCTCAAAGGGAGAAGCGGTCACGAAGCGGGCCAGTTGCGACAGCAGCAGCGTGTGTGCCACGAGCAGTGCCGGTGAGGCGTCCAGGCGGTGCACGAAGGTTTCCCCGTCGTCCCAGACCTCGATGCGCCCGCCGGACAGACCCAACCCGGCCTCCGGCGAGAGGCAGGCGGCGCAGGCCCGCGCCCTGGCCTCAATGTCGGGCCACCACGCCGGGTCGGTGAAGAAGCCCTCCACAACCGTCAGGTGAAAACCGTACGGCCCCGCATCGGCCTGCCACTCGGGGCGCACAAAGTCAGGCAGGGCCACCGGCTGGCCCGCCCGCACATCAAAGCCCAGCACCTCGGAGCCCAGGCGGTACAGCGCCGTGTTGGCCGGTGGGCACAGGTAGACGGCGAAGCGCGTTCCGGCGGCAGGATCGGTCATGCGGGGAGTGTAGAGGCCTTCCAAAACTCCGGGGATGGCGTGCGGTGACCCCGTTCCTTTACGTTCGCAAGGAGCATGTGGGATTCGCGGTGGGATGGCTGACCGGCGGGCCGCCGTCCAGCGCATGGGCGACGGGCACTCTGAACGGCCCCTCGGGGATGCGTCCGCAGCGGGGAGCGACCGCGCGGCAAAGACAGACGCTCAGCAAAGACAGAACGGAGGAAATGCGTCAGGTCCTGTCACGAATGGGGCGTACCGTATCAGGCATGAGTGAGATCCTCCTGTTTCACCACGCTCAAGGGCTCACCCGGGGCGTGCTCGCCTTTGCCGAGCAGCTCCGGACTGCCGGGCACACGGTTCATGTTCCCGATCTTTACCACGGCCACACCTTTGACACCCTGGACGAGGGCATCGCCTATGCCCGGAGCGTTGGATTCCAGCAGCTTTCAGAAGACGGCGTGAGGGCGGCCCAGGGCCTGCCCGAGACCCTCGTGTATGCCGGTTTCTCGCTGGGGGTCTCCCCCGCCCAGCGGCTTGTTCAGACGCGCCCGGGAGCCGCCGGAGCCCTGTTGTTCCACGCCTGTTTTCCTGTCTCCGAGTTTGGATCGTGGCCACACGGCGTCCCGGTGCAGGTTCATGGCATGGAGAATGATCCCTGGTTTGAGGAGGATGCCGCGGCGGCCAGGGAACTGACCGATGCGGCCCAGGGAGACCTTTTCCTGTATCCAGGCAGTCGGCACCTGTTCGCGGACCGCAGCCTGGCCGATCATGATGCCGGGGCGGCTGAACTGCTGATGGAGCGCGTGCTTGAATTCTTGAACAGAATTTGAACCGGGAATCCGTGATGGAGCGGGGAATTTGACCCGGAGCCCCGGGCGGCGGTAGCTCGTCCATCTGAGCGCGGCCCTGATCGCCGAGCTGCGCTGTCCCGGAGCCAGGAGCCAGCTTCAGTGCGCGGCGGCCACCGCCCCCACTACCGCGTCCTGCACGGCCCGCAGGGTCAGAATCGGTGAGTCCTCGGGGCCGTTCATCAAGATGGCGAAGGCCAGGGTGTGGCCGCTGCGCGCCGTCACGTACCCGGCCAGGGCGCTGACGCCGGGCAGCGTTCCGGTCTTGGCGCGCACGTCCAGGCCCGCGTTCAGGAACCGCCGGGCCAGCGTGCCGCCGCGTCCGTCGTGGGCGGGGACGTTTTCTCCGGTACCGCCCTGGGCCAGGGCTTCAATGAATGCGTTGCGGCGCTCCCGGTACAGCGTGGCCGGCAGCGCCGCCGGACCGGACCCCGCATACGGCAGGTCGTGCATCACGCGCAGCAGGTCCACCAGCGCGCGCGGCGTCAGGTGGTCCCCGCGGCTCAGGCCGCTGCCGTCTGCCAGGGTCACGCCGCTGAGGTTCACGCCGATGCGGCCCAGAAAGGCCCGCTCGCGGGCCAGGGCGCCCGCCAGGGTGCCATTGGCGGCTGGGCGCAGGGCCAGGGTCGAGAGCAGTTCCTCGGCCCGCAGGTTGTCGCTGGGGCGCAGGGTGGCCGCCACAACCTGCGCCGGGGACGCGCTGCGCACGCTGGCGACGCCGTGTTCGGGACGGCGGGCAGGCGGAATCCATGGATCGGGGGGCAGGGACCGGCCGCGGTCATCCGTTCGCGGGGGGGCAAGGTAGGGGCTGAAGGAAGCCGCCTGACCCACCCGTTCGGACGCCACCGTGACTCCGGCGCGGCGCAGCTCGGCGATCAGGGCCGCGCCCAAACGGCCACGGGCCTCGGCCGCGCTGCGCGGCGGGGAGCCGCGCCACTCCGAGAGCCGCAGGGCGGTCATGGGCACACCGATGGGGGCCGCCTTCCAGCTGGCAGGGTCCAGCCGGGCGTCTTCGAGCCGGACCTCGCCCACCGTACGCAGGCCACGCGCAAACGCCTGTTTCGCCAGGGCGCGCAGGCTGTAGCCGCCGCCCGACACGCTCAGGGTCGGATCGCCGCTGCCGCGCAGGGTCACGGCCTTCACGGTCGCCTGCCCCGCCTGAAGCGCTGGAACGGTCAGCTCGGCACTCCACCAGCCGAGTGCGCCGCCCCGCTCGGCCAGCACCGCCGCCGCCGTGACCAGCTTGGTGGTGCTGGCGGGAATGAAGGCCTCATCGGGACGCACGGCCAGCACCACCTGCCGGCTCGTCAGGTCCTGAACGAGCACGCCGGTCCGTACACCGGACGGCAGCCCGCGCAGCGCAGCGCGTACGTCCGCGTCCGGGGCGGGGTCACGGCGCAGCGTCAGGTCTCCGGATGCCGGGGCGGGCAGCGAACCGGACCCGACCTGCGGCGAGGTCTGCGCGCCCGACACGCACAGCACGCACAGCAGTGGCCCCAGCAATCGCACCGGGGAAGGATACCCGACGGGCTGGGCGGGGCGCGTGGGTCCGCGCGGGCGAACGCGCAGACAGAACGGTCCCTGCAGCGAATCAGGGCCTCAGAGGGCCCCTCCGCGCTGGATTTACATCACGCTCTCGCTTTCGCGCAGCAGAATGGGCGCGTCAAAGGCGGCGGGCAGCCACGCCGTCTGCTCGTGAATGGCCTGGGGCGGGCACGAGCGCAGGCAGGCCATGCAGCCGGTGCAGGCCCCCAGGTTCAGTAACAGGCGCACCCCCCCCTCGGCCGTCAGCTCCCGGTCGATGGCATCGGTGGGACAGACGTTGTGGCACACCGGGCAGTCGATGCACGAGTCGTCCACCAGCGGCGCGGGCCAGTGGACCGGCGCGTCGGCGGGCGGCGTGGGCTTGAGGGTCAGGGCGCGCCACTTCCACTCCTCGGGGGTGCGTTCCTCGGGTTCGCTCCAGTCCACAAAGGGCAGCGGCGACTCGGGAATGCTGTGGGCCAGCTGCGCCTTGCCCGCCCGGAACAGCGCCCCGAAGGCCCCGCGCCGCGAGACACGCACCGCCCGCTCGGTGTCTTCCGGGGCCGAGGGGCGCACCGTCACACGGGCTGGTCGGCCGGTGGCCGCGCGCAGCTGCTGCGTTTCGGCCACCACCGCAGCCAGGCGTTCGGGCACGTCCGGCGCGCCGATGGAACACTCCGCGCACGCGCCGTGGATCAGGGTCAGTGGAGTGCCCCAGGCTCCCGCCGCCGACACCACCGCCGGAGTCACCCGCCCCAGACACGGCAGCTGCGGACCGCCCGCACCGCTCTGGGAGCAGGTCAGGGTGGCCTCGTCCTCCTCGCCGCCCTTCTGGTCGCGCACGCTTTCCAGCGTGCCCTGCAGCCCGTATTCCAGCGCCCCGGTCGGACACGCCTGCACGCAGATGCCGCAGCCGGTGCAGGCGTCGGCGTCGATCTGAACGGCGGGGCCGACCAGTCCGGTCAGGACCGCGCCGTGCGGACAGACCGTGGCACAGATGTCGCAGCCCCCCACCGCCTGACGCTCCAGCAAACAGCGCGGCGGGGTATAGCGCGGCACGAGATTGCCGGAATCGTCGAAGCGCGAGAGGAGGCCCTGAAGCATGTCCAGGAGTCTACGCGGGCCGGGGCACTGGGAAGGTGGTGAGAAGCGCCGGTCCCGTCCGGCACGCTACCCTTCCCGGTGATGCCTTCCGTTCCGTCCCGCGTCTCTGGCTGGCTGCTCGCGTTGCCCGCGCTGGTGTTCACGGCGCTGCTGCTCGCCGTGCCGCTGGGGCGCACCCTGCTCGAAGGCGGCGTGAACCTGAGCGTGTGGCGCGAGCCGTACTTTCTGGGACGGCTCGGCTGGACGCTGGCGCAGGCGGGCGGCACGGCGCTGCTCGCGCTGCTGCTGGGCGGCCCGCTCGCCTACCTGCTGTCGCGGGCCAGCCTTCCGGGCAAGCGGCTGTTTCTGCGCCTGCTGCTGCTGCCCTTCGTGACCCCCACCCTGGTGGCCGTGCTCGGTCTCTCGGCGCTGCTCGGGCCGCGCGGCTGGCTGACCACCTTGACCGGGCTGGACCTCAGCGAGACGCCCACTCCGCTGATTCTGGGCAATCTGTTCTTCAATCTGCCGGTGATGATCCGCCTCGCGTACGGCGGGTTCTCACGCGTGCCGCCCCAGCTGATCGGCGCGGCGCGGTCGCTGGGGGCTTCCCCGTGGCGGGCGGCGCTGGGGGTGGCGCTGCCGCTGGCGCTGCCGGGCCTGGCGGCGGGGGCCGTGCTCGTTTTTCTGTACTCCGCGCTGAGCTTCGGGCTGCCGCTGGCGCTGGGCGGCGAGGCCTACGCCACGCTGGAGGTCGAGATCTATACCCTGACCGCCCTGCAGCTGCGTCTCTCGGAGGCCAGCGCCCTGATTGCCGGCCAGCTGCTGCTGACGCTGATCGCCACCTGGGCCTACACCGGCCTGACGCGCGGCGGCGCGGGAACCCCCACCTCGGAGCTGCCCCGGGCGCGGGGCGGCGTGCGGGCCGGGATTCTGGTCCTGGGTGGCATCACCCTGCTGATCTGCTTTGCGCCGCTGCTTGCGGTGGTGGCGCGCGGAGTGGTGGGCTCGGGCGGCCCCACCCTGGCGTACTGGCAGGGGGTGGCCGCCGACCCGGAGACGCCACTGCTGCTGGGCAACACGCTGCGTTTTGGCGGGCTCGCCCTGGTCGGGGCGACCGCGCTGGGCAGCCTGTATGCGCTGGGCGCGTGGCTGGCCCGCTCGCGCGTCCTGGATCTGGTCTCGCTGCTGCCGCTGATGGTCTCGCCGGTGTCGCTGGCAGTGGGTTACCTGCTCGCCTACCCGGCGCTGGCCGCCACCCTGCCCATGCTGATCGCGGCCTACACGCTGCTGGCGCTGCCGCTGGTGGTGCGCTCGCTGCTGCCGGCCCTGCGCGCCCTGCCCCCGCCTCTGTTCGAGGCCGCCCGCACGCTGGGAGCGGGTCCACTTGCGGCCCAGCGCACGGTGACGTGGCCGCTGACCCTGCCGGCCCTGCGCGGCGGCGCGGCGCTGGCCCTCGCCACGGTGCTGGGCGAGTTCGGCGCGACGCTGGTGCTGACCCGCCCGGAGTGGGCCACCCTTAGCGTGGGGCTGTATGACCGGCTGGGCCGCCCCGGCGAGCGCAACCTGGGCGAGGCCTGCGCGCTGGCGACGGTGCTGCTGCTGCTCTCGGCCACGGCCTTCACGGTGCTGGACGGCGGCGAGGGGGAGGTCACATGAAAGCGGCCGCCTTGACCCCGGCGGGTCCGGATGGGACGCCGGACGCTGGCCTGAGCCGCGTGTCGCCCCCCGCCCTGACCACCCACCACCTCTCCAGGTCCTTCGGTCCGGTTCAGGCGGTGCACGACGTCTCGCTTCATGTGGAGGCAGGAGAAACGCTGGCCCTGCTGGGGCCGTCGGGCTGTGGCAAGAGCACGGTGCTGCGGCTGGTGGCCGGGCTGGAGCGTCCGGATGCGGGGCGCGTGGAGGTCGGCGGGCGCGACGTGACCGGGCGGCCCCCGGAGACGCGGCACCTCGGGCTGGTATTTCAGGATTACGC
Source organism: Deinococcus aerophilus (assembly GCF_014647075.1). Classification (NCBI taxonomy): domain Bacteria; kingdom Thermotogati; phylum Deinococcota; class Deinococci; order Deinococcales; family Deinococcaceae; genus Deinococcus; species Deinococcus aerophilus. The sequence goes on from NZ_BMOM01000016.1 coordinate 69,266, forward strand.
GCTGTTTCCGCACCTGAGCGTGCTGGACAATGTGGCCTACGGTCCCCGCATGCGCGGCGTGGCGCGGGCTGGGGCGTACGAACAGGCGCGCGAGGCGCTGGCGCTGGTCAACCTGTCGGAGCTGGAGGCCCGCCGCCCCGCCCAACTGTCCGGCGGGCAGGCGCAGCGGGTCGCCCTGGCCCGCGCGCTGGCGACCCGCTCGCCGCTGCTGCTGCTGGACGAGCCGCTGTCCAACCTCGACGAGCGGCTGCGCGCCGAACTGCGGAGCGACCTGCACGACCTGTTTGACCGGGTGGGGGCCGGCGTGCTGCTCGTCACGCACGATCAGCGCGAGGCCCTGGCCCTGGCCGGGCGCGTGGCGATCATGCGCGCCGGACGCCTGGTGCAGACGGGTACGGCCCGCGAGGTCTTTGCGCGGCCCGACACCGCCTGGGTCGCCGCCTTCCTGGGGTGGGCCAACGTGCTGGGCCAGGGCGGTGGGCAGGCCCTGCTGGTCCCCGAGGCGGCCGTCACGCTGGGCGTGGGCGAGGAGTTCCCCGTCACTTTCCGTCAGGTCACCGAGTCGGGCGAGACGGTGACGGTGAGCCACGACCTGGGCTCCCTGACCCTGAACCTGAGTTCACGGGAGGTGGGAGCGTTGGCCCACGACCGGCTGCGCCTGAGGGTAGAGCCGGAGCAGGTGCGCCGGGTCCCGGACGACCGCGGCTGACCCGGATGGTTCATACTGTCAGGGAACCCACCTTCTGAACGAGGAGGAAGCTTATGCACAAGGGTCGGAGATGGCAGGCAGGCTTCGTGATGATCGCTGTACTGTCCAGCGGAGCGCACGCACAGTACAGCGGGCCGCAGGCCGTGGTGTACATCGGGGACCGGTGGTGCCAGGGAGGATACTGCTCGGGCAGCGTCTACTCCGCCTTTGAGGAGGCCATGACCCGGGCGCTGAGCGCCAGCGGTTATGTGCAGGCCGTGCGGCAAAAGGACGCGGCCACCCTGCAGCTCACCGGGGGCGTCACCAGCGTCAGCGGCGCCGGCAGCGTCTGCCTGCCCATCGTGGGTTGCCTGAGTGGCAAGACCGTGCGCGCCTCGATGGAACTTACCGACATGGCCAGCGGCAGCGTGAAGTGGACCGAGAGCTGCGAGGGCACCAGCGGCGGGGTCAGCACCTGGGGCTGGTGGGGCGGCAGCGTGCACCTCAACAGTGACGAGGGCAAGGCGGTTGCCGACTGCGCCGGGAAACTCGTGCAGAAGCTGACGGGCAGCGGAGTTCTGCAGGCCTATCTGGGCAAGACCGGGGGAGCGGCCACCGCGGCCCCCACCACCACTGTCCCCCCCACTCAGCCCGTGCAGCAGCTGGAAGGAATGGTCGGGGCGCTGGCCTTTGCGGACATGAACACGCTGTTTACCAGCGATCCGTACAATCCGGTCAAGCTCAAGGAACTGAACGCGGCGGCCACAGCGACCACCCTGAGCGCCGCGGCCCGCGTGCAGCTCAAGGTATCGCCCCCCGAGAATGCCGGACCGTACCAGCTGATCGGGGTGACCTACACGCTGCCGGACGGGCAGGAGAAGTTCGTGCAGCTGGCCATGACCTCCGACGCCAGCCTGAATCCGCGGGGAGGCACGAAATTGCTGTACCTCTCGGCCTTCAACCCGCTGCGCAGTTCCACGCCCGCGCTGGACGGCCTGAGCCGTAATGTGGAGACCCTGCTGAACGACCTGCACGCGGCGCTGGGCCTGCCCGCGCTGTAGGAGGAGCAGGCCGCTACACTGCCCCGGTGATCGCCTGGATTCTTGTCGGCGGACGGCTGACAGCCACGCCCGCCCTGGCCACCCTGCCGCGTCCAGACGTGGTGGTCGCAGCGGATGGAGGCGCACGGCACGCCGCGACCCTGAAGGTCGCGGTAAACATCTGGGTGGGCGACTTCGATTCGTCGGAAGGCCTGGAGATCCAGGCCCCACGCGAGGTCCACCCGGCGGCCAAGGACGAGACGGACGCGGAGCTGGCCGTGCGGGTCGCCCTGAACCGGGGAGCCACCGAACTGGTGTTCCTGGGGGCCTTCGGCGGGCGCTTTGACCATGCGGCGGCGCTGCTGCTGGGGGGCATTCGTCTGGCCCGCGGTGGTCTGCGGGTCACCCTGAGCAGCGGCGACGAATGGGCGTGGCCGCTGCTCGCCGCCTCTCCCCTGTCTCTGGAGCTGCCGCCCGGCGTGACCCTGAGTGTGGTGGCGTGCAGTGACCTGCGCGGCCTGAGTCTGCACGGCGTACGCTGGCCGCTGCGCGCAGCGGATATCCCGCTGGGCAGCGGCTGGACGGTCAGCAATGAGACGACCGGGGATACGGTCACGGCCTCGGTGCACCAGGGCCACGCGCTGGTCACGGCCCTGTGGTCATAGCGGAAGACAACGAACCGGAGGCGGGCCAATTCGCGCCCCCCTCCGGTTCGGCCGAACTTCAGTTATGCAGCGGGGCGGCCACGTTGCAGGCAGCGACGCCCGGTCGGGTTTCACGGGTGTATTTGCAGCCGTAGTTGGGGTCGGCAATCACGCTGGGCGTGGTCACGTCGTCTCCTGCGGGCTTCTGACCCGTTTTTTCCCAGGCGACCAGGGCATTGAAACCTTCCACCAGTTCTGCGGCGGCAAAGTCGCAGTGGCCCGGCGCACGGATGGCCCGCTGCACCAGCAGGTTGGACTTGCCGCTGGCGGCCACCGCCTTGCTGTACAGCTGCTCATGCTTGAACGGCACGTAGAAATCGCCCAGGGTGTGCAGGGTCAGCACCGGCACATTGATCTCGCCGTTGACGCGGGGCAGCCAGCGCAGTGCCCCGGAGCGGGCCGGATTGGCCGCCGCATCGGCCTCGACGCGCAGGATCAGGTTGTTGAAGGCAACCTCGGCAGGGGTCGGGGTGGCGTCCGTGGTCCAGCGGTAGGTCACGCCCTTGTTGCCGTAGTAGTTTTTGGCCAGGATGCCCGTCAGCGTGCCGTCCGAGCCGCCGGTGGACAGCACGGCGTTTTGCAGGCTGCCCACGCTGAACCCCAGATCAAATACGGGACGCTCGCCGCCGGTAAGCTGCCTGGCGAGCGCCCGCAGCTTCGCACCCTGGCCGTCGTTGACCTGCCACAGCGTGCCGGACGTGTTCGTGAACAGCGCGGCCTTGATGTCGGGCAGCAGCTTCTGGAAGTCCTCGTGCGGGTAGCGCTGCGCACCGTACCCGGCCATCTGTGCGGCGGCCAGGGTGTAATCGCCCAGCCACTGGAACTCGTATTCCTCGTCCAGGACTCCGCAGGCGGGCATCGCCGCGGCATAGGTCACCTTGTTTTTGGCGGTCGCCAGCGTTTCCGCCTCGACTGAGGCCGCCGCCACATGTCCGCCCATGCTGAACCCCATGATCAAGTACTTGCTGGGCTTGGCCTTGCCGGTCAGCTCGGGAAATTTCAGCGCCAGCGCGTTGGTGTCTTCCACGCCGGACTGCACGTCGTAGTAGTTGCTGGAATAGCTGCTTGCGGCCCAGGCGTAGCCCTGAGACAGCCAGTAGGCGCGCAGCGGCGGCGTCTGTACCTTCAGCTCCTCGCCGGTCCCGGCGTAGCCGTGGGTGTACATGATCAGCGTGCCGTTCCAGTTCTCGGGAACCTCGGCGGCGTAGGCGGCCTTGCCCTGCAAACCGTCGTACACGCCCTGATAGAGACTCGCGCCAGGCGTGGCGGTCAGCGTCGGCGTGACCGCCTTGAAGGTGCGGGTGTCCTGCGTGCGGGTCTGCGGCGTGGGCGGCGTGACGGCCGGAGAGCCGCAGCTGGCCAGGGTCAGGGTCAGGCCGGTCAGCAGCAGCGCCGCCTTGCGGGGGGTGGGAACAGCACGGGAAACGGCAGTGGGCAGTCCGGTCATGGAGCCTCCAGGGCAGGGGGGCTGCCACCCATGAGAGGGTCGCAGGCAGAGAGTGCTGGCAGTTGAACGTTCGCAATCTAGCGCCCCAGTCGGCTGTTGTGTCAACCATCCGGCACGGGAACCCGCACAGTCCCCGCCCCGTACACTCGGGGTATGAAAGCGAGACGTGGCCCGGGGTGCGGCTGTCTGGGATGTGGAGGCGGCACGCTGCTGGCTCTGGCGCTGCTGGGCGCGTTGGCATGGTTCGTGGTTATCCGGCCGGCGCGCGAATTTGTCGCCGCGTGGCGTCCCCCACCGGCCCAGAGCCAGCAGACGCAGAAGCAGACCCCACCGCCCGGCACCCCGCCGGCCCCCACCGCCCAGGATTCCCGGCCCCTGACCCAGAGCGACGTGCAGAAATTCGTGCGCGTTCGCCGGGACGTGCGCGCCGCGCTGGGCGAGAGCTTCACCGGGCTACAGGGCGTGTGGGCCGAGGTCCAGAGCGGCCAGGCCCCCAACCTGCTGACCGTCGTGAACGTGCTGCGGCGGGCGGGAAGCAGCGTCGGGCAGGCCCGCGCCGCCCAGAGCGCCGCGCTGGCCCGCGAGAACCTGAGTGCCGAGCGTTACGCCGCCATACGCGCCGGAGTCAACCGCGCCCTGGGCGTGCCCAATGTGGACTTCGCCCAGGCGGCCCAGGCCCTGCAGAGCGGGCAGGTGCCCACCCTGGATACTGCCGTGCAGACGGCCAGCCCCCGCGAGAAGGAGCTGATCGCTCCCTTTCGCCAGGAGCTGACGGCGACCGCGGCGCTGGGGCTGCTGGGGCTGTAGGTCGGTCTGTGGCTCAGGCTTCCAGCAGATCGGCACTTCGCCACAGTTCCACCAGCGCGGCCGTTCTACGAAACCAGCGCACGCTGCCCTGCAACACGGCCTGAAGAAGATTGGTCAGCAGGCTCAGGCGATGGTCGTAAAGACACTGCTCCAGCGGGTAACCGGAAAGACCCGCCGCACACAGACCCGCGTGGTAGCGCACAATCAGCGCCGTATCGCGCTCCAGCCGCTCAGCTTCAGGAACGTCGGCTGGAATCAGCATGAACATCAGGTCATGTGGCCCCAGACCGCGCTTGACCGTCGCCCAGTCAATGAGACGCAGTTCTGCACCACCCGCGGACTGCAGGACATTGCCCATCAGGTGCAGATCCCCGTGGATCATCGTGAGCTGGCCCAGGTCCACCCGCGTTTTAAAGACCGAGGGCCAGCGAGCAGCCACGCGCCTGAGCAGCGCCCTTTCGCTGGCCGTCAGCTCGTGACGCTTCAGAAAGGAGGCGGCGGCCTGCCTTGCAGCCTGTGCGTGGGCGGCCAGACCCGCTGCGTCCAGCACCTGCGGCATCCGCGTGACGTCCAGATCGGGCATCTGAAACGCGGGGGCCTGTAGTGCCGGCGCATCCCACCACGCGGCGTGAACGGCGGCCAGGAGATCGGCCATTCGGTCCAGCACCGCCGCAGACGGTGGAAAAGACACCGGATGATGGGTTCCGCCCAGGTCTTCGAGCAGCAGCGTGCACTGCCGGGCAGCGGTATCGTCCACAAAGCCCAGCAACCTCGGCACCGGGAGCCCCGGGGTTCTGGGCAGCAGATCGCGGTAAAACCCCAGTTCCGGCAGACCGGCGGCGTACCAGTCGGGACCGTATATCTTGGCAATCAGTGTTCTGGGCCCGCCGGAAGGCACGCCATCGCCCAGATGAAGGCGCACGATCCGGTCGGCGTGTCCTGTAAAGGTCTGCCCCTCCCTCACGTGCTGGACAGAAAATCCCAGCATCGGGCCCAGGACTTCCGGCATCAGCAGCCGCGACGCAAACGACATGAACCCAGGGTAAATCAGGCAAGTGTCTCTTCCCTCGCCCCCTGGGGACCGGGCCTCCGCTAAGGTACGGAGCATGACAGGAACGGGCATCACAGCACAGACGTCCCCCCCCACCGAGCGGTCCGAGGCGCTGTTCACCCGCGCCCGCACCGTTACGCCGGGCGGCGTGAACAGTCCGGTACGGGCGTTCAAGAGCGTGGGCGGCACGCCGCGCTTTATCCGTGAGGCGCACGGCGCGTACCTGACCGATGCCGACGGGACCCGCTTTATCGACTACATCGGGTCATGGGGACCGATGATTCTGGGCCATGACCACCCGGCGGTGCGGGAGGCGATCTCGGACGCCCTGCAGTACGGCACGTCGTTTGGCGCTCCGGGCGAGCGCGAGGTGGAGCTGGCCGAACTGGTGACGCGCCTGACCCACACCGATAAGGTTCGCTTTACCAGCAGCGGCACCGAGGCGACCATGAGCGCGCTGCGGCTGGCCCGAGGATTTACCGGGCGCAAGCTGATCGTGAAGTTCCGGGGCAACTACCACGGCCACGCCGACGGCCTGCTCGTGGAGGCGGGCAGCGGCCTGATGACCAACCTCGACGGTGGCCTGGGCGCGGCGGCCCCCAGCAGTGCGGGCGTGCCCGAGGAGTACGCCGCCCTGACACTGGTCAGTGAGTACAACGACCCCCAGGGTCTAGACACCCTGATGGCCGAGCGCGGCGCGGAGGTGGCCGCCGTGATCTTTGAGCCGGTGGTGGGCAACGCCGGGGTGCTGATTCCCACCCCCGAGTTTCTGGAGGCCCTGCACCGTGTCCAGAACGCGGGAGCGCTGCTGATTGCCGACGAGGTCATGACCGGCTTCCGCCTGTCTCTGAACGGCGCCACCGGCCGGCTGGGCCTCAGGCCCGACCTGATCTGCTGGGGCAAGATCATCGGCGGCGGGCTGCCCGTGGGCGCTTACGGCGGGCGGGCCGAGGTCATGGATTTCGTCTCGCCGCAGGGACCGGTGTACCAGGCGGGCACGCTGAGCGGCAACCCGCTGGCAATGGCGGCCGGCCTCGCGACCCTGAGAACGCTGGAGGCCGATCCCGATCTGTACACGCGCCTGGAGACCTACACCACGCGCCTGAGCGACGGCCTGAAGACGCTGGCCGCAGAAGCGGGCGTACCCGTCAGCGTCAACCAGATCGGCTCGATGCTCACTCCCTTCTTTCAGGACGCCCCGCACGGCTCGGTCCGCAGCTACACCGACGCCGCCCGCAGCGACACGCGGGCCTTCGCCGCATGGTTCCAGGGCCTGCTGTCGCGCGGCATCTACTGGGCACCCTCGCAGTTCGAGAGCATCTTCGTCAGCGCGGCACACACCGGCGTGGAACTGGATGCCACACTACAGGCCGTACGGGCCGCCCTCGCCGACCTGAACGGCACCGACCTCTCGCCCAAAGGAGTCCAGCCTTGACCGTCATGCACGCCACCCCGGACGTGATCCGGGTGCTGAAAGAGAACAAGGTCATCGCTGTGGTGGGCTTTCACCACGACAGCACCAAACCCGCGTACTACGTGCCCGAATACATGCACCGCCAGGGCTACACGGTCATCCCGGTCAATCCGGCGCTGGCCGCGCGCGGCGAAAGCTATTTCGGCCACAAGGCGGTGGCCACGCTGGCCGAGATCAGCATGCCGGTGGACATCGTGGACATCTTCCGCCGCAGCGACCGGGTGCCCGACCACCTCGACGACATCCTGAGCATGCAGCCGCTCCCCAGGGTGGTGTGGATGCAACTCGGCATCCGCAACGACCGGGTGGCCCGGGAACTCACGGCGCGCGGCATTGACGTCGTTCAGGACCGCTGCCTGCTCGCCGACCACCGCGCGCTGCTGTAGCCTGCCCCCATTCCGACACCCGGCCCAACAATCCGGTCAGAAAGTGGCCCCCACATGCAGGGGCCGCTTCCCTTTGGGACGGTCTGCACCCGCTGTTCTGCCCCGTCTGCCTGCCTGTTCTATCCGCCTGGGCTGTTGTGACGTTCAGACCAGAACTGAACTGGAACACGGGGTCAAGAGGCCCTTTTTTCATTTCAAAACTGAACTGATTGCAGAGGAAACCCGAACTGCATCTCAGAATTTCAAACCAAAACTGAACTGGAATCTTCCCTCATACTTCGCTCAAAGAGGCAAGCTGGGCTGCATCTTCATCGTGACTCATCTAAGCCTCATGTTAGGCTGGGTTTTAGTCTGTACCTTGTCTGGTAACCAGATTTTTCGGTCACAGCGTAATCTGGCAGTGGTCAGGAGACAGACATGAAGCGGAAATCGTTCTACACGGGAATCGTTTCCCGCAAAGGAACCGCGGCCCTCGCCCGACTGGGGTGCCGCGTCCGTTTCGAGAGCAGCATCGAAGAAGGCTGCCTGTATCTTCTGGACTACGATCACGACGTCTTGAGTGTGACGCGGGCTCCCTCCGTGCCGTACCGCGACGCCGACAACAAGCTCCGCAGCTACACCGCCGACTTCACCGTCGGCCGCCAGGGGTCAACGGTTAAAGCACCATCCGCCCACGATCCCAACTCGGCTGCGCCCGGGGGCCCACTGGACCAACGCGTCCAGGAAACGCTCGAGTGCAAGCCCGTCAGCTTTCTCGCGACCCAAGGCATCGACGAGGAAGTCCTCTGGAAGGCCCGTGCGCAGGCCCTTCAGGTTTTAGGAATGCCGCTCAGGTTCGTGACGGATGAAGAGGTCTTCAGCGCGAAGCACGCCCACGCGCGGGCCTTCGGGCCCTACTTCGCCGTTATCCCTGATCCCCTGCTGGCGAGCGCCGTTCTGGCTGCTGCCGACGAGGAGCCCGCTCCGATCAAACTGGTCGTCGAGCGGGCGTGTGCGAGGCTCCGAGAGCCACCTAACGATCGCCGCCGTGGGTTCCCTGCCAGTTCTCAGGCAGGGAGCGGCGAATCGGAACTGACGCAAAGAGTGATGGATCGACTCGAATCGTACGTACACGCTGCCGCGGCGCATCTGATCGCCCGGCGAGTGCTGGCCGCGGACGAATCGGTTGAACCGACACACCCTTTGTGCGTCGTACGCCGGTCGTCCACGCTGGCCGCGTGGCGCGGAGGCGAACGCACCCATGAACAGCGAAACGCAGCCCGACCAGAGTCTTCCTTCCGAATTCGTTGAAGCGGCCCGCAAACTCGGCGTGACCTCGGTCACGCTGCAGCTGACCGCGGCCGCCATCCCCCCAGACCCCAGCGCAGCGGCCCACCCGCCCGATGCCCCCGGGACGCCCGCCTACGACCACCGGGTGGCCGAGACGTTCCTGGCGACGCCGCTGGGCCAACGCTGGGCCGCGGCCTTCCAGATCTACCCCGATCCACGCATCAGGCTGACCCAGGACCTGCTGGACCAGTTGCGCGACACCTGCGGCATGAAACGCGGCGCGGCGTTTCTCTTCCGCAAACGCCTGATCGAACTGGGTGGACTCAACCGCCGCCTGCTGCTTGATGACCTGATGGCGGTGCGACTCGGCAACAGCAAAACACCCACCAGGATGATTTCGCTCAGGGTCCAGTCCATCATCGAGGCTGTTGCGACCACGTCGTATCTCGTGCCCGAGGGCACCGCCTTCAGGGCGTCCTCGCTTGCCGTCGTGGGGTAGTGCTCCAAGAATCCCGTCAAGCGGCGAAGAGAGACCTCGCCGACGCGACCAGTTTATCCCAGGGATAGGCGTAGC
>NZ_BMOM01000017.1 GCF_014647075.1 Deinococcus aerophilus
GCTCCACTGCTCATCGGTCAACTCGTAACGCCGAACCACACGTCATTTTTACACTGCCTCCAGGGTTTGCGGACACACCCTAATAGATATGAAAGTCGCGCAGCCCGGTCGCCTCGCTGTGCTGGGTCTGGACCTCCTGAACGCGGGCGTGGGGTGGCCCGCGCCGCAGCCAGTGCAGCAGGCGGTCGAGGTCGGCCTGTTCGCCCTCGGCGACCACCTCCACCCGGCCATCAAGCAGGTTCTCGGCGTAGCCCTGCAGCTTCAGGTCTCGGGCGTATCTCTGAACGTACCGGCGGTAGCCAACCCCCTGCACGTGGCCGATCACAAGGGCGGTCAGACGCATGGCCCCAGGGTAGCGGCAAAACACGCAGCGGTATGGAAACAAAGCTGACGTTCCGGTGAGCTGTGGCGGGCGCAACTCACGCGCTGGCCCTTAGAATGCGCGTCATGCGGGCGGCGGGCACAGGATGGAAAGTTGGGGCGGCGAACGCATGTGGGTGAGCGTGTGACCGAGGACCCGGCGGCCCTGAACCGTCACCCAGAGGATTCCAGGCACCGGCAGAGACCTCGCGCGGCAGCCACCCGGCGCTGGCCCTGGCTGGTGGTCCCGCTTGTTGTGCTGGCGCTGGTCGTGGTGTTTGCGCCCTCGTTATTCGGCGGCTGGCTGCTGTCCCGCCTGGGACCGGACCTGGGCCTGTCGGCCGGCCGGGTGGCGGGGCCGATCTGGTCGCCCCGGCTGGAGGGCCTCACGCTGCAGCGCCCCGGGGTCAAAGCCCAGGTGGGCCAGGTCGGGGTGGCCGTGCAGGCCTTCGATCCCCTGACAAAAACGCTGCGGCTGGGTCTGCAAGCCCGGAACGCCACCGTTGACCTGCAGCTCAAGGACCTGTTCTCGGAGCTGGAGTCGTCACAGGGTGGCGAGGGTGCGGGCGGCTGGAACGTGACGCTGGGACAACTGGACCTCCGCAACACCCGCGTGAATGTGGACGGCCAGGGAGCCGACCTGCCCGACGCGCAGCTGCGCGTGCAGACGGCCCCCGACGGGACCATCACGGTGCGGGGCCGCACTCCACAGGGCGAGCTGAGCGCAGACGTAACGGTGGGGACCGGAGGCGCCATCGTTGCCGACGTCTCGGCCGATGCCCAGGCCATCAACTTTTACTGGCCGGGCGTGACCTCCGGGCACATCACCGGGCGTTATGTGCTGGGAGACGGCCCGGTGCGCGGCGACCTGAAACTCACCAGCGCGGCCCTGCGGGTTCCGGAGGCCCGCTTCGTCACGGTCACGGACGTTGCGGGCGCAGTCACGCACCGCGGCGACCAGATTGACCTAAAGCTTGCAGGAACCGGCTGGGACGGCCCGGTCACGGCCACAGGACAGGTGGACCTGCAGGCCCAGCACTGGTCGGTCACGGCGGAGGCCTCCCCCACCGTGTCGGGGCTGGCGTGGGCGCTGGATACCACCGGTGACGGCACCCTGAAATTGCAGGTCACGGCGGGCGGCTGGCAGACGGTGGAGGTGGCGGCCCGGGCACAGGGGGCGGGTCAGCTGGCCGGTATTCCCTTCCGCAACGCGCAGGCACGCTACACCTTCTTGCAGAAGGCGCAGGCACAGACCCCGCAGCACAATGATCTGACCTTCAGCGCCGATACCGAACTGGGCGGCTCGCCGCAAAAGCTCGCGGGCAACTGGACCTTTGACCGGGCGGGCGAGGCCACCCTGGCCGGGTCCTTCGGGCAAAAGCCGCTGGACGTGCGCGCCGTGATTGACGCCCAGAACGTGGTCCGCCTGAGCGGCCAGGGACTGGGCGGGCCGCTGAGCGGCACCTTTGACCTGTCCTCCACCCGCCTGGACGCCACCGTGAACCCCCGCTACGGCGCGGCGCAGGCGCAGGTTGCCCTCCGTGGGACCCCCGACGACCTGCGGGCCATTATCACCGATGGCACGGCGGGCCCGTTTCCCCTCTCCGGCGTTGCCCGCCTGAACAGCGCCGGGTTTCAGGCCGACCTGGGCACCGTTCAGCTGGACCTCAACCGCGACTTCCGCGGAAGCTGGACCGCCCGGAGCCTCAGCGGCGCGGGCCTGACCGTCTCGGGTGGGGGCCAGCTGGACCTGACCGGCGGCGACGTGACCGGCACGCTGACGGCCCAGGTGCCGGGTCTGGCGCAGCCCCTGAGCGGGCCGCTGGACGTGAATTACCTCAATCAGCGCGGCACCTTTACCTCAGGCCGGCAGCAGCTGCGCTGGAACGGCGACACCTTTCCCATTACGGCGCGTGGGCTGGAGGTGCTGGGCGGCGTGGAGGTCAGCGGCGACCTGAGCGTGACCACCACCCTCAAGGCCTTTGGCACGCTCACGGCGCGGGGGAACGGCTTCAACGTGACCGCGCAGGGCCGCGGCACCCGGGCCAGTCTGCGCGGCAGCGTGGGCGGCGTGAGCGTGCTCGCCGACGCCAACCTGCGCGAGCCCTACACCACCACCGCCCGCATTCAGGGAGCCGACATCCAGGGCACCCTGAGCGCCGCCGATAATGGCGTCCGCTTCAGCCTGACCACCGCCGGCCAGACGGCGCGCGGAACGATTGATGGCCAGGATGTGACCGCCCGCGGGCGCGTGAATCTGGCGGCGCTGCGCCCCCTGCTTCAGCTGCCCGGCCTGTCGGGAACGCTGGACCTGAACCTCGCAGGACAGGGCGGAAGCGCTCAGGTGAACGCGGACGTGGACGGAGCCAGCGTAACCGGCACCCTGACCCGCGCGGCCGGGCAGGTGAATGCCAATCTGCAGGCCGGGTACGCCGGAGCCACCGCCCGCCTGAACGGGCAGGTCTTCCCCCGGGTCGATACCACGGGCACCCTGACGGCCCAGGGGCAGACGTTGAATGCAGTGGTTCGCGGCCCCTATGACGCGCTGCGCGCCCAGGTAACAGGCCGCACCGGGACACTGACCTTCAGCGGCGTGACCCTGCCGGCGCAGGCGGTGAACCTGCGTGCCGTCCTGACGCCACAACTGGACGTGGAGGGCACCTGGGGCGACCTGGATGTCACCTACAGCGGTGCCACGAACCTGCTGCGGGCGGTGGGGACCCAGGCGCTGAGCGCCTTTGGGCAGACGGGCAGCGTGCAGGGCCGCGCCACCTGGGGCCCGGGCCCGGACGGCACCTTCCGGGGCGCGGTGGCCGCCAGCGGCGAGCTCGATCCGTACACGCTGGCCCTGAACGGCCCGTGGAGCGACCTGAATGTGGTGTTCACGGGCCAGGGGGGGCTGCGTGCCCAAGGCACCGCGTCGTTGCCAGAAGGCCGCTATGACGTCAACGTGCGCGGGCCCCTGCCGAACGGACTGTTCGTGGAGGGCCGGGTGCAGGGACGCGGCAGCGACCCCCAGGGACAGGTCACGCTGCGCGACGCGAACGGCGGCGCGGCCCGCGTGGCGCTGCGCGGCCTGACGGATTTTGACGTGCAGGCGCAGGGGCTGACGGTGGCCGGACAGCAGGTGGTGGGCGACCTGAAGGCCACCGCCGGCGTCCTGAGCGGAACCCTGCGCGCCGGCCCCCTGACGGTCAACGCCCGCAACGGACGGGTCAGCGCGCAGGGCGAGGTCGCCGGCCAGCGCATCAGCGCCACCGGGCGGCTGACCCTTCCCGCCACCCTGGACGACCTGAAGCTCGACGTGAGCGGGCCGTACTTCACGGCCACCGCCCGCGGCACGGCAGATACGCTGCGCGGACAGGTCACCCTCCAGCCCCAGACCCTGGGTGAGGCCCCCCTCACGCTGAGCGTGCCCCAGCAGAGCTTTCCGCTGAGTGCCTCGCTGACCGGGACGCGGGCGACGGTGGGCGGACTGACCTACGCGGGCGGAAGGTGGAGCGGCGCACTCGACGCCCGGTACGCCGTGTCCGGCACCGCGGGCACGGTCCGGCTGACCGGCGCGGACCAGACCCTGACCGCGCAGCCGTCCGGACCCCTGGGCGGCCGCGTGCAGCTGTGGCCGCAGGTGGGGGGCACCCTGACGGCCAGCCTCGCTCCCGCCGCAGCCCTGTTGCCCGACGCCCTGCGCGCAGAGGTCGTGCCGGGCGTGCTCGTCGCCGACCTCACGAACACGGGCGCGGCCCTGAGCATGCGCGGCAGCCGGTATCTGGGCGAAGCGCTGAGCCTGGACGCCCGCGTCCTCTGGCAGGGCCGCGTGAGCGCGTCCGGCACGCTGGACCATCCCTCCTTCCGCCTGCCGGTGGTCTACGACGGACAGACCCTGACCGTGCGGGGCGCCGCGCTGGACGCCCGCGCCCTCGGTCCGCTGCTGAGCGGCTCGCTGGCCGACCTGACGGGCCGCGCCACGCTGGACCTGAGTGTGCCGGGGCTGGACCCCGCGCAGGCCAGCGGACGGGCGCAGCTGGACCTCCGTGCCGGTGGGCAGCGCGCGGCGGGCCGCGTTACCCTGTCGCGCGGACAGCTGGGGGCCGACCTGAACAGCACCCTGGCGGGCATGAACCTGCGCGTGCGCGGTCCCCTGTATCCCCGTGCCGACGCCACCCTGACGCTGGATGACCTGCGTGCCACGCTGACCGGGCGCGCGTCCGACACCTTGAGCCTGAGCGCCAGCGGCAGCTATGCCGGGCGGCCCGTCACCCTGAATGCCACCGGCACTGCCCTGACCGGCCGCGCGGCCGCGGCGCAGCTGGACGCCACAGCCGCGGGAGCCGCCGTGAATGTGACCCTGAACCGGGGAGCGGGCACCGGCCTGGCGGCCTGGCAGGTGGCCGGCCGCGCCAGCGTGCCCGACCTGAGTGCCGTGCTGAACGCCGGGGCAAGCGGCAGTGTTACCGCCGCCATAGACGGCACGCTGGCCGAGATACGTCTGGACACCTCCGGAACGGTGGCGGGCGTGCGGTTCCAGGCTCCGGCCTCGTTCGCAGACGGGGTGCTGCGCCTGCAGAACGCCTCGGCCACGCTGCCCCAGGGCACGCTGCGGGCAAGCGGGCCGGTCTTCCCCGAACTGAAGTTGAGCGCCAGGGCCACCGTCACCGACGTGCTGCCGGGCGAGTACACCGCACAGGTCGGCGGCAGCTTTGCGCGGCCCGACGTTCAGGTGCAGGGCGTCCTGACCGACGGTAAACGCGGCCTTCAGGCGGGCGGATCGCGCCTGAGCGCGCGGCTGTTCGGACCCGACTGGAAGGTCGGGCTGAGCGGCGAAAAGCTCGCGGGTTCAGCGCGTGGGCAGCTCGGCGCAAACGCACTGGGCGGTCTGCTGACGTCTACCCTGACCCTGCACACCCGCTTCCTGGGCGGCGCGGCCGAGGCCCCGTACAGCGTGCGGCTGGACGGCACCCCCGGCTGGAAGACCCGCGGCGGATTCTCGGGCACCCTGCGCGTGGTCGGCGACGTGCCCGGAGGACCGCTGGACGCTGTACTGGACGGCGCAGGAGATCTGAAGGTGGCCGCCCTGGTCGGCACAGGCGCGCAGCAGGCCCGCGTGACCGGCACCCTGCCCGCCGGCCTGCCGTTTGCGCCGGGCGGCCAGGTAACATTGCAGGCCTTCGACGTGGCCGCGCTATGGGGCCGCCCCGGGCAGCTGCAAGTGACGGGCGCAGCCACCCTGGGCGGCGCGTCGTGGAGTGCGCTGCAGGCCGACTTTGCGGGGCAGCTGGAGGACCGGGGCGGTGAGCTGGGCGGCGAGCTGCGGGCCTCCTACGGCGCCGGAAATGCCGACGTGGGCCTGCAGGGTCCGGCAGTGACGGGCCGCGGCACCCTGACCGACGGACGCTACGCCCTCACCCTGAAGGCAAACACCCTGCGCGTGGCCCGGCTGCTGCCGCGCGGGCTGGAGGTGGACGCCCTGACCTTTGCCGGCCGCGTGGCCCTGGCCGGCACCCTGGCCGGCGGCCCCGAACAGCTGAACGTACAGAACGTGGCCCTCAAGGGACAGCAGGCGCAGACCGGGCCGTTCAGCGTGTACGGCAACGCCACCTATCTGCGGCAGCGGGGGCAGCCCGACGCGCTGCAGGCCGACCTCAGCGGCAGCCTGCGCGGCGGCGTGCTGCGCGCCCAGGGCCAGTTGCCGCAGGGGGTGCGCGTCACGGTGAGCGGTCTGGGCACCGCGGGTCTGGCCCCGGCGCTGGGCCAGGGCACTCTCGGCGCGGACCTCACGCTGCGCGGCGCGGTGGCCGATCCGGTGTTCAGCGGCTCGGTCACGGCCCGGACCACCGCCGTGGACGCGCTGGTCACCCTTTCCGGGCGGGCGCGCGATCCCCGGGCCCAGCTGCGCGCCCAGTTGCTGGGTGCGGCGGGCGGCACGCTGTATGCGGATGCCCAGGACCTCGACCTGACGGCGGGCACGGTGAGGACCCGGGTGTATGGCACGGTCCGGAGCGGCGGCACCGCGGCGACCGTGGACCTGCGGGGCATGTGGCCGCAACTCGCCGGCAGCGTGCGCGCCACCCTGGCGGGCCTGGACACGCCCGTGACCCTCAGCGGCGACGGACGCGGCGGCTACCTGCTGGACGGCGGCGCACTGGGCACGGGCCGCCTGAGCCTGAGTGGAGGCCAGGGCTTTGTGCCCCGGTTGACCGGTACTGCAACGGTCACGCCTTTGCCGCTGGTGAACGGAACGGGGGAACTGACCATCGCGGCGACGCTGGCCGGTGACCTGACGGCCCCGAGCGTCGCGGCCAGCGTGACCTCGCGCGGGGCCACCGCCTACGGAGTAACGCTGGCAGACACGCGCGGACAGCTGGGCGGCACGCTGGGTACCCTGAACGGCACGCTGAGTCAGGCCGGACAGCCGGTGGCGGCGCTGAATGGAACCCAGATCGACCTGAGCGGCCTGCGCCTGGACGCGGCCGGCAGCACGGTGCGTGTCGGCGGGGCTGCGAACCTGGGGGGGACGGCCGACCTTAGCCTCGCGGCGAGCGGCACCCTGGACGGCACCG
This sequence comes from Deinococcus aerophilus, assembly GCF_014647075.1. Lineage (NCBI taxonomy): Bacteria > Thermotogati > Deinococcota > Deinococci > Deinococcales > Deinococcaceae > Deinococcus > Deinococcus aerophilus. The sequence continues at coordinate 6,921 of NZ_BMOM01000017.1, forward strand.
TGCGTGCCCGCTACCGCGCCCGCTCGCTGGCGCTGAGTGGACAGCTCGCCGGACCACAGCAGCTGGCCGCAGCGCTGGACCTGCGCGCCGACGCCCTTACCGGCTGGCACGGCGGCGTGCGGGTAACGGGCGGACCCGCACTGGGCGGCAGCGGCGACGTGCTGACCGCCCCGGGCGTGCTGAACGTGTCCGGCCCGCTGGCGCACCCGCTGCTGCGGGGCACCGCGGGCCTGCTGGGCGCGGAGGCACGCATCGTGGCGGCCCCCACCGGCGTGCAGCTGCGCCTGACAGACGGCCCCGGCGCGACGGCCAGCGGGGCTGTGGGCGTGCGTCCCGGCCCGGCGGGCGACTGGGCCTGGAGCGGTGCCGTGAGCCTGACCCGCCCGGAACTCAGCCTGAGCGTGACCCCCAGCGGCCCCCTGGCCGACCCCCAGCTGCTGCTGAGTGTGCGCCGCGGAGAATGGCGGGCCAGCGGCGCGGCCACGCTGGACAGCGCCGACCTGCGCGTCAGCGACGGCGAGAAGGACGGCACACTGCGCTGGCAGGCGGGAGAGCTCAGTGCGTCCCTGCCGGGTCTGCAACTCGCCCGCCTGAACATTCCCGGCGTAAACGGGGTCCTGAATGCCAGCGGCACGCTGCGCACCGACACCCAGAACGGGCAGTTGACGCTGCGGGTCACGGACCTCGCCTCTCCCTACGAGGTGCCGTATCTGGGCGTCGCGCTCTCGGGCGACGCCAGCGCGGACGTGACCCTGCGCGGCGGGCGGCCCAGCGTGCAGGGCGAGGTACGCCTGGCGGCTGGCACGCTGCAACTCAGCGCTGCGCAGGGCCAGCAGAGCTGGTCGGGCCGGGTCAGCGGCAGCCTGCGGCGGGAAGCAGGCGTGCTGAACCTGGATGTTGGCGCGGACGGCCGCGGCCTGACTGGCACCGTGCAGGCGCAGGACTATCCGCTGGACCTCGCCGGACAGTCGCTGAAGGTGGCGGGCACCGTGACGCTCGCCGAACAGACCTTTGCAGCCAGCCTCACGGCCCGCAACGCCATGGGCGGCGTCAGTGCGGACGCCTCGGGAAGCCTGGGGGACCTGCTGCCCGGCGCTGCTGATGCGCTGGCACTGACGCCCACCGGTGAGGGCTACCGCGTGCGCGCGGTGCTCGACGACCTGGAGGTCCGCAACCTGAAGGTCGCCCCTGACCTGTCCGGGCGCATCAGCGGCGAGGCGAACCTGCGCGACGGCGGCGGCACCTTCGTGCTGCGCTCGGCGGCCCTACAGGTCGGCCCCCGGACACTGCCCGCCCGCCTGGAAGGCACGCTGGTAGACGGCAGCTGGCGCATCCGGGGCTTCCTGGGCGAATCGGATTTCACGGCCGGGCTCAACACCACCGGCCCCGGCAGCGGCGAGGTCTTCGGCCAGGGCACGCTGCGTGCGCTGCCCATCGGGGCGCTGCTGGGAGCGTATACCGGGACCACACCGGGCGAGGGCGTCGTGACCGGGGTGGCGCGCTTCCGCTTTCCGCTGAGCGATCCGCCCGCAGGCAACGCCACCGTGGTTGCCGAGCGCATCCGGGTTAGCGCGACCAGCGGCGAGGGCAGCGCGGCCGTCACCGAGGTCCTGACCGGGAGCGGCACCCTGGACTACGCGCAGCGCGAACTCCGGACCATGAACATTCAGCTCTCGGGAGCGGGCACCTGGGACGTGCGCGGCCAGTACACCCGCGAGCGCGTGGACCTGACCGCCCAGTTCACCAACACCACCTTCACCCCGGTGCTGCGGCTCATTCCCGGCCTTGCCGAGTTGAATCCCAGCCTGCGCGGCAGCCTGACCCTCAGCGCCGCCGGCACCTATGATCGTCCGCGTGCGGGGCTGCGGGTCCAGAATGTCACCGGCAGCGTGGCGGGCCTGAGCCTAGAAATTCCCACCTTCACGGGCGACCTGCCCGACAGCGGCGCCTTCACCGCCCGCGGCCGGGTTCTGACCGGCGGCACCGTGGGCACCAACGGCACGCTGGAACTCAGCGGACAGCTCACCCTGGGCAAGCTCAGCGCCACGCGGCTGGCCTTCAGTGGCCTGCTCGCTCCGCAGGGGCTGGGGGCGCTGCCCGGCACCACGGCGACCCTGATCCAGACCGGCGACGTGTGGACCCTGGACGCCCAAAGCCGCAGCACCAACCCCACGAGCGGCGCGGGCACCCTGCGTCTGAGCGGACAGCTCAGCCCCACCTGGGACCTGACCCTGACCGCCCGCAACTACAACCTGCCCCTGACCGTGATCTATGGCCGCGAGAGCGCCCTGAACGCCGATCTGCGTGCGGTGGACGACGGCACGGTGATCCGCGTGAGCGGGGCGGCGGACTTTGCGCGCCTCACGCTGGGCCGCGCCGATGCCAGCGCCGCCACCATTCCCATGCCCGGCCAGAGCAACGGCCAGCCCCTGAACGGCGACCCCAGCGGCAGCGGGCGCACCACCGACAGCTATGTCAGCCCGCTGCCCGAGATCTACACGACCTTTCCGCCGCCCCCCAGCGCCCAGGCCTCCGGGGAAACAGACGGCGCGGCCCCCCGGCCCGCCCGCCCCCTGCTCGACCGCCTGATCTTCGAGAACGTGCCCATCCGCGCGCCGGGCGGCATCCGGATCGACGAGAACCTGGTGCGCGCCGAGTTCAGCGGCGGCCTGGTCCTCTCGGGCAGCGGCTCACAGCCCCGGCTGACCGGCGAGGTGCGCTCGCAGCGCGGATTCATCTATCTGCGCGAGAACGAGTTCACGCTGGCCGACAGCACCGTGACCTTTGGCGGGGACGGTCTGTTCCCGGCCTTCAACATCACGGCGAACGGTCAGGTCCAGGCGGTGACCACCCGCCAGCGCGTGCCGGTCACGGTGAACCTGCGCGGTGAGTTCGTGACCCGCGCGGACGGTCAGGCGGCCCTGAACCTGAACACGACCCTGCGCTGCACGGCGGAGGGCAACGCCTGCCGCGACCCCGACACCGCACAGAACTACAGCGAACCCGAGCTGTACGCCCTGGTCGCCACCGGGGTGCCCAACCTGAACGCCCTGCCCGGCAACCTGGGTGCCCTGGGCAGCAGCGCCCTGCAGACCGCGCTGAATGTCTTCGTGCTGGGCGAGGTCGAGCGCACCATCGCCAACGCATTTGGTCTGGACGTGTTCCGCCTGACGCCCCGGCTGTCGGCCGAGGACGGCTCGCTGGGCGCGACACTGACCTTCGGATCGTACCTGACCCGCGACCTGTACCTGCAGTATCAGGTGGACCTGAACGGCAAGGGTCTGCTCGACGCCACCTACAGCACCCCCGACGACCGCTTTACCTTCCGGGTCAGCACGCCCCTGAGCGGGCTGGATCTGGAAAGCCTGCGCCCCAGCTTCAGCGCCGGGTACAACATCAATCCGCGCACCAACCTCAGCATCGGCGTGCAGAACACCGATACCAGCACCCGACTGCGCCTGGGAGTGACCTACCGGATCGGGGGCAAGTAAGGGCAGCAGGGATTTCGGTCTTCTGTCCGCCTGCCGCCATAAACGCAAAGGGCCGCCCATAGAGGGCGGCCCCCGAGCATGTTCGGGCGCTTAGCGGCTGACGCTCACGCTGGCGCGGGGTTCCAGGGCGTAGAAGGCGACCAGGGCCACCAGGGTGCCCACCCAGCCGGGAGCGCTGCCCAGTTCCAGCTCGAAGGGACGGCCCAGCACGGTGCTGCCCAGCTGTCCGGAGAGGTGTTCGCCGTTTTGCTGCGCGACCACATTCCAGCCGACGATGGGCTCGCCCATGAAGCCGGTCACACGGTCCACACCGCGCAGGGTCAGCTTCTGGCTGCCCACGTTGCCCTTGAGTTCGCCGCCATCGAGCTCGATCTTGACGGGGTCGTTGCCGACGCTGCCCTGCACGCCGCGCTCGGTGATTTCCAGATCGATGTCTTTGCCGTGCAGCTTGCCGCCCGCCCGGCCCCTGATGGTGTCGCCGTCGATGGTGCAGCGGATGTCATATCCGTCTGCGCCGCCGAGACGTCCTTTGATGAGGTCTTCCATGCGCGGAAGTATAGCGGGCGGGGGATGACTGTGGGCTCAGGCCTGGGGACCGGCAGGCGGCCGGACCAGACCCACCCGCTCGAAGTAATGCCGCCGGGTCAGCGTGGGGCCGTCCTCACCCAGCTGCACGCGCCCCACGTTCCAGCGCTCGAAGAGGAGGCGCAGGCTGCCGCCGAGCAGCGCCGCGCCGTACCACGCCTGGGACGGTACGGCGCTCCAGCGCAGCACCGTACCGTCCCAGGCGAGGTGGGGACAGCCCTCGTCCCGCGCGGCCCAGAACATGCCGCCCACCTCGCCCAGCCGCTGGGCACGCACGGTCAAGGGGGGCTCGCGCACCTGGGCGTCGTACTGCGGCGAGGCGAAGGCCTCGGCATACAGGTCATACAGGTGGTGTTGCAGCGTGTGCGCCTGGGCACGCAGCCGCGCTTCCTCCCGACCGCTGAGGCCCCCCGGAGTGGAATCCAGCGCCCGGCGCAGCTCGGCCAGTTGATTTTCGATGTGCACCAGCTGTTGCCGGGCCCCCGGGCGGGGTGGGGGCGGCGGCGGGTCACCCTGCAGGTGACGGGCCGGGTCGCGGTACTCGCGGCTGCCCCAGCCGGCCACCTCACGCAGCTGGGCGTCCTCGATGACCCACAGGCGGTTGGCGACCTCCCGCGCAAAACGGCGGTCATGTGTAACGATCACCACCGCGCCGCCGTAGGCCTGCACGGCGGCCTCCAGCGCATCCAGGGCGTCCACATCCAGGTGGTTGGTCGGCTCGTCCAGCAGCAGCAGGTCGGCACGCAGGGCGCTGACCAGAGCCAGTCCTGCCCGCGCCCGCTCGCCCCCCGAGAGTTCGCGCGGCGTCTTGGCCCAATCGGCGGCCCCGAAGCCCGCGCGGCCCAGCAGGGCGTTTGTCTGCGCCCCGAAACGCCGCTCGAATTGTGCGCGCAGGCCCTCGCCGGGCAGCATGCCATGCCAGGTCTGGTCCAGACTCGCCACCGTTACGCCACCGGCCACCCGCAGCACCGCTTCCTCTGAACCGGAGTCCCCGCCCGCCGCATCCGGGTGGTCCTCGCCCGAGAGCAGCCGCATCAGGGTGGTCTTGCCGGTGCCGTTTGCACCCATCAGGGCCACCCGGTCGCCCTGGCGTAGCTTGAAGGCCACCCCGGACAGCACGTTGTGCCCGCCGTAGGACTTGGACAGGTGTTCGCCCCAGGCCACCAGCGGAGCGCGGGCCGTCCCCGCGAGCAGACGCATACGCAACTGCCGTTCGGGCAGGGGCGCTTCGGTGACGGTCAGGCGCTCCACGCGGGACTTGAGGCCGCGCGAGCGGCGGCCCCAGCGGTCCAGTTGCTCCACACTGCCCACCAGCCGCCGCCCCTCCTGCTCGCCCAGCCGCGCGGCCCGCTGCTGCGTGCGCCGCTCCAGCTCCCGCTGCGCCCGTGCCCGCGTGTAGCCGCCCGGATACGCGCGGGCCTCCCCCCCTTCCAGCCAGACGCTGCGTCCGGCCACCGCGTCCAGAAAGTCGCGGTCGTGGCTGGTCAGGACCACGCCGCCCCGGAAATCGCGCAGCCAGCCCTCCAGCCACTCGCGCATACGGATGTCGAGGTGGTTGGTGGGTTCGTCCAGCAGCAGCAGGTCCGGTTCGCGGGCCAGGGCCAGGGCTAGGGCCAGCCGGGTGCGCTCACCGCCCGAGAGGGTCGCCGCCTCGCGGTGCAGGAAGCGCGTCAGGTCCAGCATGCCCAGCACGCGGGCCACCCGCGCGGGCCAGGCGTGGGCCTGGGCGTCCATTAGGCGGGTGTGCAGCTCGGTCCACGCGCTCAGCACCGCCGGATCACCCAGATCCGCTTCCAGCGCAAGCAACTCGGTTTCGGCCTCGCGGTAGGGGTGCGCGGCGTCCACCAGCGCGCGCACGCTCAGGCCCGCAGCGTGGGCGTGCTGCTGTTCCAGCACCGCCAGACGCAGATGGCCAGCCCGCCACACGCTGCCCTCTTCCGGCACCCGTTCGCCGGTGAGCACCCGCAACAGCGTGGTCTTGCCCGCGCCGTTGCGGCCCAGCAGCGCCACCCGCTCTCCGTCCGAAACGCTCAGCGACACGTCCCGCAACACCGCGCGCTCCGCAAAGGACACGGACACGTTCTCGGCAGTCAGCAGGGTGGACACGGACCGGAGGCTAGCAGAGGGGACGGCCGGGACGGTATGCCGCTTCACGCTCTCCCCGCCTGCCCGTTTTACTGGCATTTATGATGGAGTTCCCCCCACCGCGCCGCCCCCGGATTCAGGGGGATTATGGAGGTCAACATGTCGGCACCTTCAGCACAGCAGCTCTGGTTCCTCGACACCCTGGTCACCATTCGCCTGCCGGGCTCTGCCGGGCCCGACGGCATCACCGTTATGGAACACCATGCTCCCCACGGCGATTCCCCGCCCCTGCACATTCACCGGCGTGAGGATGAAGTGTTCCACGTTCTGGACGGAGTACTGCGGCTGCGCAGCGGCGACGATGACATGCGCCTGGAGGCGGGCAGCACATTCCTGGCCGCGCAAGGCAACGCCCACACCTACCGCGTGGAGAGTGCCGGGGGCGCACGCTGGCTGACCATCACCCGGGGCGGCGATTTCGAGCGGTTCGTGCGCGCGCTGGGCCGACCCGCCCAACGCGCGGAACTGCCCCCACCCTCCGGCCCGCCCACTCCGGAAGCGGCCAGCGCCCTGGCAGACGTTGCCCGGCAACACGGCGTGGACCTCGTGGGTCCTCCCCTGTCCTGAGTTCCCGGCGGGATCTCTATACTGCGGGCACTGCCCCGCCGGTCTGCCGCGCCGGGTACCCCGCACACCATGACCCACTGCCTGCCTCTTCCCCCCACCTGCCCGCCCCCAGACGGCTGGACTGTTCTGGCGCTGTACCAGTTCCGCTCTCTCTCCGACCCCGCCCACCTGCGGCAGGAACTGCTGGACCTCGGCGGGCGCGTGGGCCTGTGCGGCACGCTCATCGTGGCTCCAGAGGGCATCAACGGCACGGTGGCCGGTTCGCGGACGGCGATAGACGGCCTGCTCGCCCACCTGAGAGCGGTGGGTTTCGACCGGATGGAGGCCAAGGAGTCACTCAGCCGCGAGCGGCCCTTCAAACGCTTCAAGGTGCGGCTCAAGCGCGAGATCGTGACCCTGGGCGTTCCCGTGGAGCCGACCTCGCAGGCCGGGCAGTACGTGGAGGCCGCAGACTGGAACGCGCTGCTCGCCGCAGAGGACGTGGTGGTGGTGGACACCCGCAACCGCTACGAGGTCAAGGCCGGCACCTTCGAGGGAGCGCTGAACCCGCAGATTGACAGCTTCCGCGAGTTTCCGGCGTGGCTGGACGCCCACGCCGATGAACTGGCCGGCAAACGGGTCGCCATGTTCTGCACCGGGGGCATCCGCTGCGAGAAGAGCACCAGCCTGCTGCGCTCGCGCGGCTTTCAGGACGTGCTGCACCTCAGGGGCGGCATCCTGAAGTATCTGGAGGAGGTTCCCGAGGAGCGCAGCCGCTGGCACGGCGAGTGTTTTGTGTTCGATGGCCGGGTGACGGTGGGCCACGGCCTGCGCGAGGGCGGGGCCGAGATGTGCCATTCGTGCGGCTGGCCGCTGGGCTCCGAGGAACGGGCGCACTCCCACTACGAGGAGGGCGTGAGCTGCCCACACTGTTTTGAGGCGACCACGGACGCCCAGAAGACGGCGTTCCGCGACCGCCAGCGCATGTACGACGCGCGCGAAGGGTAAGCCCCCCGTACGGTCCCGGCGCTACACCGTTACCGTTCCCCGCACCGCCCAGGCCCGCGCGCTCAGGGCAATGGGCCCCGCCGGGTCCGGAGCGAGGCGGGCCTGCAGATGCGCGCGGATCTGCTCACGCACCGGGTCTTCCACCCCCGCGAGGTAGGTCGGGGCTGCTCCCTGCCCGCCCAGAAAGGGCGCCCAGTAGTCCTCGAAGTCCCGGAAGACGGTGGGGATGTCGATGGCCCGCACCTGCACTGCCTTCAGGCCCTGCGCCTGCCACAGACCGGCCAGGGCCTCGGGCTGGCACAGGGGAAAGCGGTGTGACTCGTCCAGATGCGCGTCCTGCGGGCGAACGGCCATCGCCACGTCCCAGAAGACCCGCATCATCGCCATGCCCTCCGCGTAATCCCAGACGTAGGCCGCCACGGTTCCGCCGGCTTTCGTGACCCGGACCATCTCGCGCAGCATGGCGACGTGGTCGGGCACGAAGTTCATCACCAGCCCTGAGACGGCGGCGTCGAAGGTGGCCGGGTCAAGGGGCAGGGCCGTGGCGTCCCCGATTTCAAAACGCGCCCGGCCATCCCCGATGCGCTCCCGCGCCGCCCCGACGAAGCCCCCGGACCGGTCAATGCCCACCACCAACGCCGGGGCGCACGCGGCCAGGACACGGCTGCTCAGCGCGCCGGTCCCACACCCGATGTCCACCCAGGCCCGCCCCTGCGGAACCTGTAGCCAGCCCAGGAAGTCCCGCGCCACCAACCGGCTCCAGCGGCCCACGTAGCGTTCGTACGCCTCAGCATCACCCCAGCGGTCGTGCGGCACCTCGCCCATATGTGGCCTCCTCTGTTCGGGACCCGGTCCGGTTTCCGGGAAAGAGACAGGTGGTGGCTCCAGTGTAGGCCCCGTGAATGGCCGCACGCCAGAAGCGGGCCGGAGCCTGCCCTGGGGTTCAGGAATACCCCTGGACTTACCCGAAGTAGCCCAGCAGCTCGATGACCATGCGGGCATAGTCATCCGGTTTGATGCCGCGTTTGTCCATTTTCACGCTGGGCGGAAAGACCTGCACCTCTGTTCTGTGCGGAAAGCGCCGCAGTCCAGCCGCGTCATAGTCCAGCGCCTTGTAGGCAAAGGTCACCTGCAACTCGGTCATGGTTTCGCCGATGCTCAGCACCCGTTTGGCCGCCGCCGTCAGCCGCAGCTTGGCGAGGTCGATGAAGTTCTGGACGTCGGGACTGGGCAGACCGTACTTCTTGCGCAGGTCACGCTCCACCCGGCTGACCGCCTGCAGGGTGCGCGCCTCCGACAGGCGGCCATAGGTAGCAATCCGCGCCTCGTCGTCGCCGCCGAAGTACTCGGGGGTCAGGCGGGCGTTGATGGGCAGGTCAATGGAGATACTGACGGGCGGCTGAATCTTCTCGCCCTTGAGCCGCGCCACCGCCTCCGAGAGCATCTCGGTGTACACGTCGATGGACACGGCCTGTACGTGCCCGTGCTGCTCCTCACCCAGGATGTTGCCCACCCCACGGATCTCCATGTCCTTCTCGGCGAGCAGGTGCCCGGAGCCCAGGTCCTGCAGGTCGGCGATGGCCCACAGGCGGCGCTGCGCGGTCTCGGTCATGCGCGGCGGGTAGAACAGGTAGGCGTAGGCGGTCTGGGCCCGGCGGCCCACCCGGCCCCGCAACTGGTACAGCTGCGCGAGGCCCAGCCGGTCCGAGCGCTCGATCAGGATGGTGTTCGCCTCGGGTATGTCCAGCCCCGTCTCGACGATGGTGGTGGAGAGCAGCACGTCGAAGGCCCCCTGCTCGAAGCCCAGCATGATCTCCTCGAGTTCCTCCTCGTTCATGCGGCCGTGCGCCACGCCGATGCGGGCCTCGGGAACCAGGTTGCGCAGGTACAGGCTGCGCGCCCCGATGGAGGCGATGCGGTCGTGGATGTAGAAAACCTTGCCGCCGCGCTCGATCTCGCTGATGATCGCGTCGCGCACCGTCACCGGATCGAAGGGGGCCAGGATGGTCTGGATGGGCTTGCGGCCCTTGGGCGGGGTCTGGATGCTGCTCATGTCGCGCAGGCCCACCATGCTCATGTACAGCGTGCGTGGAATCGGCGTGGCCGACAGCGCCAGGGTGTCCACCGCCTTGACGCCCTCGGGCACCTCCAGCTTGCCGTCGGTCATGGCGGGCAGGCCACGCAGCGCCCGCAGCTTTTCCTTCTGCGACACGCCGAAGCGGTGCTCCTCATCCACGATGATCAGGCCCAGGTTCTTGAACTCGATGTCGCCGCTCAGCAGGCGGTGCGTGCCGATCAGGATGTCCACCTTGCCGGCAGCGAGGTCGCGCAGGATGTTCTTCGCCTGCTTGTCGCCGGTAAAGCGCGACAGGCCCTCCACCCGCACCGGCAGGTTTTTAAAGCGCTCCACGAAGGTGGAGGTGTGCTGCTCGGCGAGCAGGGTGGTGGGCACGAGGACAGCGACCTGCATGCCGTGCCCCACCACACGGTGCGCGGCGCGCAGGGCCACCTCGGTCTTGCCGAAACCCACGTCGCCGGAGATCAGGCGGTCGGCGGGGTTGGACCGTTCCAGATCCTTGAGGGTCTCCTTGAGGGCCGTGCGCTGGTCGCCGGTCAGCTCAAACTGGAAGTTCTGCTCGATCTGCGCTTCCCACTCGGGCAGCGGCCCGAAGGTGTTGCCCGGCGTGACCTGCCGCGCCGCGTACTGCACGAGCAGCTTGGCCGCCACCTCCTCGGCGTTCTTGCGGGCCTTGTCCTTGGCCTTGGCCCAGTCCTTCTTGTCAAAGCTGCTCAGCACGGGCGGGTCGTCGGTGGTGCCGGGGTGGCGGCGCAGCACCGGCAACTGCTCAATGGGCACGCTCAGGCGCGCGCCCTTGCGGTATTCCAGGTTCAGGTAATCGCGGGTCACGCCCAGAACCGTGCGCGTCTCCAGGCCCTGAAACTGCCCGATACCGTGTTCCGGGTGAATCAGGTAGTCGCCCACGTGCAGGCCCAGGGCATCGGTGACCGGGCGCCCGGAAAGCCGCTTGCCCCGCAGAGCCGAGCCACCCTGAAAACCGTAGATCAGGTCCTCGGTGATGACCACGGTGCGGTGTTCGGGAATAACGAAGCCGCCCTCGCCCCCGGCCCGCAGGAAGCCCAGACCGCCCTCCTCCACGCGCGGCAGCTTGAGCCACGGAATCTCGTGGGTGTTCAGCAGTTTGTCGGCCAGATACGCCGCCGTGCGGTCATGGCGCACCAGGATCAGCACCCGGTAGCCTGCCCCCCGCCACTCGGTCACATCGTGTTCCAGATCGCTCAGGCGGGCGCGGTAGAACGGCAGGGTTTCCAGGCCAGTGTGCAGGTCCGGCAGCTCGATGGGCGCGCGGCCAAAGCTGGTGACCTCGCGCCCGGTCAGCCGGGGCCACAGCGTGTCGGTCAGTACGCCCAGGCTGGAGGCATAGAACTCCGGCGAATCCAGAAACACGCGGCCCGGCAACAGGTCCAGCCGGGTGGCGTCCCACTTCACCTCGGTGAGGTAGTCGGCGGTCGGCTCCAGCGCAAAAGCCTGGGCCTTCTCGCCGTTCAGTTCGCCGGGGGCGAGCAGGCGCAGGGTATCCAGTTCGTCGCCGAAGAACTCGGCGCGCACCCACAGGTCACCGTCGGCGTCGGCGGGACGACCCGCGCCGGGAGACAGGCGCAGTTCCAGCGTGTCGCCGCGCAGCTCGTAACCGGGTTCCTCGCCGCGCTCGTAGCCCAGCCGCTCCAGGCGGGACAGCAGCGCCTCACGCGGGTAGCTGCTGCCCACACGCAGGCTCAGGGCATGGTCCTCCGGGCGAGAGGGAAACAGGTCCAGCGCCGTGTTCACGTCCAGCACCACATGCTCGTGCCGGGTGTCCCAGTCGCGCAGACCCGGATTCACCGACACCGGCGCACCCAGCGCCCCCGCCGAGGCGTAGTTGCCGATACGGTCCGGCGTGGTCAGCAGCACTGCCGGCCCCGGAAAGGCCGCGAACAGCGCCGCACGCGCCACCTGCGGAAGCAGCAGCAGGTTTCCGGGCGGGGCAGCGGGCAGCAGTTTGGACAGGTTGGGCGCGGCGACAGTCACGCGCAAGATTGTACGCGGGAGAGGCGAAGGGGAGGGGAAGCGATGGAACGTTATGAAAGCTGACTCTGCCTTTAGGAACGGCCTGAACAGTCGGAGGTCATCTCATCGATCTCAATATGCATTCCTGATAAGAATGTACACATCTGAAGACATCCCTCCTTAACTCCAGGCCCTTACTTCACACCTCCTGGGCGAAAGAATGCGAACTGGTAGGTGCCATTGGCCCGCTCTTCAAGATCGGTCACCGTGCCCCTGGGATTCAGGGCGATGGTCGGGCCATCCGCATTCCGGCCGGTGGTGTAGTACAGCCCTCCAAAGCCCCGCAAAGGACCTGAGACAAAAGTCAGGCGTTTGCTCGACGCACTGTAGGTGTACTCGCCCCACTCGTTGTCCCGGACCCGATAGCGTTTGGCATCCACTAAAGAAAACCGATACTGATAGGCGAGGCCCCCAGGTCCATTCCACTGGTAGACGGCGTATTCGCCCATGGGTGGGTTGACAGGCAACGGCGTAGATCTGGAAGCGGCAGCCGACTGCCGTGCTGGTGAAGCCGCAGAGGGTGCCGGGGAGGTACGGGCAGACGATGGACCCGCCTGTGGCGTCTGGACAGCCGTACCCTGAATGGAAATGGTGGTGCGCGCCTGGACCACGTTCATTGCGCTCATATAACGAAGATGCACTTCATACTGGCCGGCTGGAACACCTCGAAACTGGATGAGGCCCTCGGGATCAGATTGGAGGTAAGCAGTTTGAATCACGGTTCTGGGAGCGCCTGTGTTCACCAGTTCCAGATAGCGGGGGCCTCCTACAACGTGATCCAGCGGAACACCTGTGAACCGCACCGTCATAACTTCTCCAGATCGGTATGATGCCTGACCTGCCGCCAGCTTCTGAGCGCTGCCGCAACTGCTCAGGATGGCGACGACGATGAATATCAGCGCGGCCCGGGGATGGCGTGGCATGGTGCCCTCAGTGTATGTCCCAGCTCACCCCGCCTTGCAATCCGTCAGCAGGCCTCGGGGGGTCGCCATGCCGTCCACAAAGGTGCTGAGCGTTGCCTCTCCGGCATGTTCCCACCATTCCAGACCGCCGCGTGCCCCCACCGGGCCAGCCAGGGCCGCGTAGCGTGCGCCGCTGGCGCTGAGGGCCGGGGCCAGCCCGTACTGCCCACCGTTCCAGTTCAGGACGGCGAAGGTGGGGCCGTCTGCGCCGTAGTTCAGGTAGGTCACGCTGATTTTCTGCCCCGCGCCGCAGGTGTACTGCAGGGTGCGGAAGGTGGTCGGAGCAGGCCGGGTGGCCTGGGGCACCACGTTGGCCTGTACCAGAGCCGCGCCGGCCAGGGTGGCGCTCAGGGCCAGGAGGGCGGCGGTACGCAGGTGACCATTCATGCCCAGATGGTAGGCCGCGAATCTGTCGCATTCCTGACGACGCCGGGGGCGGGAGCGTAAGCTCTGCGCATGACCACCGCCGAGCGCGTTCCGCACGCCGTTTTTCGCCCGCTGCTGGGGGCGGTGGTGGGCGCGGGGGTGGGCCTGCTGACGCCCGCCGCGTGGCCCTGGGAGGCGCGGGTGCTCGTGGGCTGGGTGGCCTTCTGCGCGGCGGTGCTTGGACAGCTGTGGCCGCTGCTCGGCTCGGCCACGCCACAGCGGACGCGGGCGCTGGCCCTGCGCGAGGACGACACACGGGCGCTGGCGGGCGGCCTCACCCTGACGGCGGCGCTGGTCAGCTTGGTGGGCGTGATCTTCACGCTGCATCAGGCCAGCGGCGAGAAGGGCCCAGGTTCCATCGCCCTGACCGCGCTGGCCGTACTCACGGTGGCAGCCTCATGGCTGCTCGTCCACACCGAGTATGTGCTGCATTACGCGCGGCTGTTCTACACGGGCGGCGGCGGGGTTGCCTTTCCCAGGGAACCGGACGGCACGCTGGACGACCCCGACTACCGCGACTTCGCGTACCTGTCCTTCACCATCGGCATGACCTTTCAGGTCAGCGACACCGCCGTCACCTCACGGGCCTTCCGGCGGCTGCTGCTGGGGCACGCCGTGCTGTCCTACGTGTTCGGAACGGTTATCGTGGCCGTGACGATCAACGGGGTGGCGGGGCTGATCGGATAACGGCGGTCGCCGGGGACCACGGAAAAGTCCTCCCCGGTCAGGAGAGGACTCTGAGGGAAAGAACGGCGCCTAACCCAGTCTTGCCGCTGCCCGCCCCGAAAGCACGTCCACGAGGTGCGCGCGGTATTCGGCGCTGGCGAACCGGTCGCCCAGCAGGTCTGCGCCGTCCACCAGCCCGGTCCCGGCCTCCTGGCCTCCGTTCAGACGTTCTTCCAGCTTGTTCAGCCGCAGCGCCGTCTCGGCCGCGCCCGTGAAAGCTGCCCGGATCTGCCCGTCGGCGTGGCGGGCCAGCGCCACCCCCACGATGGCGTAGTGGCTGGCCGGGTGACGGTATTTCTCGTACACGCTCGCGCTGATTCCCTTCGGAATGCGGATGTGGGTCAGCAGTTCGCCCGGCTGCACGGCGCTCTCGAACATGCCCACAAACATGTCGTCGGCCCCCACGGTCCGCTCACCGCCCAGACCGCGAATCACAAACTCTGCGCCCACGGCCAGCGCCGCCGCCGGGTAGTCCGCGCTGGGATCGGCGTGGGCCATCGAGCCGCCAATGGTTCCCCGGTTGCGCACCATCGGGTCTCCGACCCAGCCCGCCACCTCGGGAAAGAGGGGCAGATCGCTGCGCAGCACCTCGGCGTGTGTCGTCATGGCGCCGACCACGTAGAACCCCCCGTCCTCCTTGATGCCCTTCAACTCGTCCAGGCCAAAGATATCGAGCAGGGCGGGCGGCTGGGCGAGCCGCAGCTTCATGGCGGGCAGTAGGGAATGTCCGCCCGCGATGACCTTGAGGTCGGGGTTGTCGGCCATGGCCCTGAGCGCGTCCTCCACACTGGCCGCCTTCTGGTAATCAAAATTGACTGGATACATGTTCCCTCCGGGGGAAAAGTGGTGAAGCGGAGGTGGACGGTGGTGGCCTGCATCCGGCCCGCCTGGTCCATCCTCCGGACCTCAGTCGTCGGCAGCCTGGCCCATCTCGCCGCGTGCCTCACGAATGGCCTTCCAGACCTTCTCGGCGGTGTAGGGCATGTCCAGATGCTCAATGCCGCACTCCTGCCACAACGCGTCCAGCACGGCGTTGGCGACGGCGGAGCTGCTGGCGATGGTTCCGGCCTCACCGATGCCCTTCACCCCCAGTGGGTTGTGGGGGCTGGGGGTCACGGTGTGGTCAATCTGGTACATCGGCAGGTCATCGGCGCGGGGCATGGTGTACTCCATGTACGATCCGGAAAGCAGGTTGCCCTCCTCGTCATAGGCCCCCTCCTCCCACAGCGCCTGCCCGGCACCCTGGGCGATGCCTCCGTGGACCTGTCCCTCGGCGATCAGCGGGTTGATCAGGGGACCGCAGTCATCGACGCAGCCGTAGTTGCGCAGTTCCACCTTGCCGGTGTCGGTATCGATTTCCACCACCGCAACGTGCGTGCCAAACGGATACACGAAGTTCTTGGGGTCGTAGAAGGCGGTGGCCTCCAGCCCCGGCTCCATGCCGTCGGGCAGGCTGTGGGCCAGGTGGGCCATCAGGGCCACATCGAAGAAGGTCTTGGCCTGGTCCGGCGCACCCTTGATGCGGAACACGCCGTCCGCGTGCTCCACGTCCTCCTCCGAGGCTTCCAGCAGGTGGGCGGCGATCTTTTTGGCCTTGGCCGTGATCTTCTGCAGGGCCACCTTAAGGGCGCTGCCCCCCACCGCCGCCGAGCGGCTGCCGTAGGTGCCCCAGCCGTAGGGCATGCGGCCCGTGTCGCCGTGAACGAGGTCAATGTCCTCGATAGGGATTTGCAGTTCATCGGCGGCAATCTGCGGAAAGGCCGTCTCGTGGCCCTGCCCGTGGCTGTGCGATCCGGTGAACAGTTCCACCTTGCCGGTGGGGTACACGCGCACCAAACTCGATTCCCACTGCCCGGCCTGCGCGCCGAGCTGCCCCACCAGGGCCGACGGCGCGAGCCCGCAGGCTTCCAGGTAGCTGATGACGCCCACGCCCAGAATCTTGTTGCCGCCCTTCATGCGTGCCTGCTCGGCGCGCAGTTCGGGGTACTTCATCATGTTCAGGGCCATGTCGAGGGCAGGCTCATAGTTGCCGCTGTCGTAGACCAGGGCCACCGGCGTCTGGTACGGAAACTCATCCGGCTGAATAAAGTTCTTGCGGCGGAACTCGGCGGGATCCTCGCCCAGCGCGTGGGCCATGGCGTCCACCGTGCGCTCGACGGCGTAGGTGGCCTCGGGGCGGCCCGCACCGCGGTAGGCGTCCACCGGCACGGTGTTCGTCATGACGCCCTGCACCTTGACGTGGACGG
The DNA here is from genome assembly GCF_014647075.1 of Deinococcus aerophilus. Classification (NCBI taxonomy): domain Bacteria; kingdom Thermotogati; phylum Deinococcota; class Deinococci; order Deinococcales; family Deinococcaceae; genus Deinococcus; species Deinococcus aerophilus. The sequence continues at coordinate 23,182 of NZ_BMOM01000017.1, forward strand.
CGGGCAGCTTGTACACCCCGTTGCACAGCGTGCCGTACAGGTAGGTGGGCACGGCGGGCGCGAACAGGGTCTGGTACGCCCCCAGGTTCGCCAGGGTATTGACCCGGAAGGCGAGCATCTTACCGTTCTCGTCCACAGCCATCTCGGTCTCGGTTTCATGGTCGCGGCCCTGCATGTCGCTGACAAAGGCCTCGCTGCGCCGCGCCGTCCACTTCACCGGTCGGCCCAGCGTGCGGGCGGCCAGCAGCACAATGACCTCTTCCTGGTACTGAAAGATCTTGGACCCGAAGCCCCCGCCCACGTCCGGGCTGATCACGCGCAGCTTGTGTTCGGGAATGTTCATGACGAACGCGGCCAGGATCAGGCGGTGGATGTGCGGGTTCTGCGAGGTGGTGTACAGCAGGTACTCGCCGCTGGCCGGCGTGAACTGGGCCAGCGAGGCGCGCGGCTCAATGGCATTGGGAATCAGGCGCTGGTTGGTGAGCCGGAGTTTGACCGTTTTGTGGGCGCGGTTAAAACCCTCCTGCACGGCCACCGGATCACCGATTTCCCAGTTGAAGGCCACGTTGCCCGGCACGTCGTCGTGGACCACAGGTGCTCCCTCCGCGACGGCGGCGCCCGCAAAGGCCACCGACGGCAGGGGCTCGTAATCCACTTCCAGCAGCGCGGCGGCGTCCTCGGCCAGGGCGCGGTTCTCGGCCACCACCACCGCCACGATGTCGCCGACGTGGTTGGCCTCATCCAGCGCAATAGCGGGGTGCGCCGGCGTCTTGAGTTCAGGCAGCAGCCAGCCAACCGGAATGCTGCCGATGCCCGCGTCCTTGATGTCCTGGCCGGTCATGACCGCCACCACACCGGGCATGCCCGTCACACTGTCCTTGTTGATGCCGGTGATCTTCGCGTGCGGGTACGGGCTGCGGACCATGGCCGCGTGCAGCATGCCCGGCAGCACGATGTCATCGGTGTAGTTGCCCGCACCGGTGATGAAGCGGGGGTCTTCCTTGCGCTTGAGGGCCTGACCGAAATACTTGTCGCTGCGGGAGTCGCCTGGGTTGCTGGTCATCTTGTTGCCTCCGGGGGGAGGCGGTGCGCGGCGCGGCGCGGTCTATTACGTCTCGATTTCGCGTCCGGCGTCCGGCGTACCGCGTCCTTAGTCGTCCGCTGCCTGCCTGCCCTGCTCGCCGCCCGCCATCATGCCCGCCGCGTGCTGCACGGCCTTGACGATGTTGTGATACCCGGTGCAGCGGCAGTAGTTGCCCTCCAGGTGGTAACGGATCTCTTCCTCGCTGGGGTCGGGGTTGTGTTTCAGGAGTTCGGCGGCGCTCATGATCATTCCGGGAGTGCAAAAGCCGCACTGCAATCCGTGCTGCTCCCAGAAACCGGTCTGCAGGGGGTGCAGGTCGGCGGGCGTGCCCAGGCCCTCGATGGTCGTGACCGACAGGCCATCGGCCTGAACGGCGAGCACCGTGCAGCTCTTGACCGCCTGCCCGTCCACATGCACGGTGCAGGCCCCGCACTGGCTGGTGTCGCAGCCGACGTGCGTGCCCGTCAGGTTGAGGTCCTCTCGCAGAAAATGGACGAGGAGGGTTCTCGGCTCCACGTCGCGGGTATAGGGTTTGCCGTTCACGGTCATGGTCACTTGCATGGATGCCTCCCGGTCTGGGGCGAACTGGCTGCGTGGCGGGACGTCGGGCGGGGTGCAGGTCTCAATCTCTACCTCGAAAAAGTACGTCGGAAGCGAGCTGGGAAACGGCGAACCGGCCGTCTTCTGCTGGGCGAAACGAAACGCGGACGCCGCAGCGTTCCGTCTGGGTTGTCTGACCAGCGACATTCAAACACAAATTGGCAGCGGCGCGGTGTAATTCATACTGAAATGTTCTCCAGAGCAGTTTTGGCCGCATCCCTCTGGCCGGACCGTTCCCCCTGACCGAGGTGGAGGGGTCAAACGGAACAGGAAAGTAAGGGAAAACGGGGATCAGAAGCCGCCCGATCTCTCCCGCATCCGACTCGCCGGTTCTCGCCTGCAGCACGGCCGATCACGGGCCGGAATCCCCGCCGCCGTCTTCAGGCACCGCCGTCATCTAGGGAACTCTGGGGTCCGGGCCGCAGCGAGGGTGGCGCAAGCTACGGCCCACTGTGCCGGAAACTGTACACTGTTCCCAAATCGGGTATGCTGTCCCGATGGCTTTTGCGGGAGTGGCATAAGACCACAACTCGTGAATTCGTTCACAGGAGCAATGAAGATGAAAACCCTGATTCTCGGTGCCGGTTACGCGGGACTGGCCGTCGCCACCAAACTCAAGCCCCACCCCGACCTGGAAGTGCTGCTCGTCGAGCAAAATGCCTTCCATACCTTCGAAACCCGGTTGCACGAGGCCGCTGCGCACAACACCCGCGTGACCCTGCCCCTGGCCCCGCTGCTGCGCGGCACCGGCGTGAACCTGGAACAGGCCAGCGTCGAGGGCGTCAACCTTGACGAGCGCGAGGTCAGCCTCAAGGACGGCCGCGTGCTGACCTATGACACGCTGGTCGTGGGTCTGGGCAGCGTGACCAACTTCTACCGCATTCCCGGTCTGGCCGAGAACGCCACCGAACTCAAGCAGCTCAGCGACGCCGACGACATCTTCAACTTTGTCAACCGCGTGTACAGCGGCGAGTATCAGGGCAACCGCGACATCGTGGTGGGCGGCGCAGGCCTGACCGGCGTGGAACTGGTCACCGAACTCGCGCAGCGCGCCGGAATGCTCAGCAAGGCGCGCGGCCTGCCGCCCTTTAACATCTACCTCGTCGAGGCCGGGCCCAAGATTCTGCCCGTGCTGGACGACGCCCTGCGGGCCAAGGCGCAGCGCACCCTGGAGGAGTACGGCATTCACGTCCTGACCGGCCACCGCCTGATGCAGGCCACCGCCGACAGCGTGACCGTGCAGACGCAGGACGGCGAGCAGAAGATCATCACGGCGGGCAAGATCATCTGGACCGGCGGCATCCAGGCGCGCGACATCCTGCAGGGCGAACGGCTGGAGAAGGGCCCCGGCGGCCGCGTGGCCGTGGACGACAGGCTGCGGGCCAAGGGGTACCCGGAAGTCTTCGTGATCGGGGACATGGGGCTGGCCCTGAACCAGGAAGGCAAACCGGTGCCCACCACCGCCCAGCACGCCGGACAGCAGGGCCGCCTGACCGGCAAGAACCTGATGCGCATGGCGAAGGGTGAGGAAACCGAGGCCTACGAGCCCACCACCCTGGGCGAGTTCGTCTCGCTGGGCGGCCTGATGGCGGTCGGCTGGATGAAGCTGCCGTGGAACCAGAAGCTCGCCATCACCGGGGGCATCGCCCACGTCATGAAACGCGCCTCCGAGTGGCGCTGGCGCGCCAGCATCGACTGAGCCGGACGCAAAAAAAGGGCTGGGAGCTTGCAGGCTTCCAGCCCTTTTTCATTCCTCCAGCCACGGAAAGCCCCACGGGTCGGCGGCGGCCCGTGCATCCACCCGCGCCGCGTCGTGCGTACGGACGGGCAGTGGAAAGTCGTCCGGTGTGACCGGCACGCACAGCAACGGCGAAACCGGATGAGGATTGACCCAGTGCGGCTCCAGCACGGTCCCCAGCCCCGGCCAGTCGTAGGGCGGCATCTGCTCGAACCCGGTACCGGGCAGCACGTACACGTAGCCCGGGGCCAGCAGATCGCGCCCGTTCACCCCTCTGGCGGCACGCGGCACGCGGCGCGAAAGACAGGAAATAGCGCGTGGGCGACCAGCCCGCGCCGTCTGCGAGTTGCAAGGCCATGTTCAGGACGCGCTCCACCCGAGAGCCGTCCTTGAGCGCATACATCATGGCCCACAGGCCATCCGAAGCAGCAAAGACACCGGTACGCTTGTTGAAGGCATCCGGGCTGAGGTCAAACGGCGTGCGCGGCCCGAACCGGGTGATGCTCCCGTGCGGCGAGCTGTGCAACACGAAGCCTGCCTCTGTCAGCCATCGCAAGAACAGCCAGCGCGGCATCGCTGGCGGCAGCAGAGATACATCCCGCGCCTGCCATGCCGCCGCGTACGCCGCTCCATCACTTGCACTCAGGGCGTCTTTCGGAGCTTCCAGCATCCACGGGCGCATGGATCAGGATACGGGCGCGGGCACGAACCCCAGCGGTTAGACTGCGCCCACATGGCAGACGACGGAAAGCAGGACCGCTCGCCGGGTGAGAAGCGGACCGACTGGGCCGAGCGGCGCACCGCGCTGGCCGCCGAGCGGACCTTTGCGGCGTGGGGACGCACCGGGCTGGCCTGCATCGGCGGGGGGCTGGCCGTCACCCGCCTGCTGGGCGACCTGGAGCCGCGCTGGGCGCTGCGTACGCTGGCGCTGGGACTGATGGTCCTGGGCGCGATGACGCTGCTGTTTGGCCTGCGCACCTACCGGAAGTCGGCGCGCGACCTGGAAAGCAGCGGTGAACACACGCTCTCGGTGTGGTGGATCGGAGCCTTTGCCGCAGTCCTGACCGTGCTGGCCGGGATCGGCCTAGTGCTGGTGTGGTGAACCCTCCCCCCCGGCCCGGGCCAGCCTGCAGCGCGGCCCGCGCCTAACTTCCTTCCTTCCCGGCCCATTCCTCCAGCAGGTATTGCAGGCGGGTCTGGGCGTTGTCCTGGCTGCCGTACACGCTGCGCAGCAGTTCGCCGCCGGGAGCGAAGGCCAGCCAGTGCGGCGTGCCCTCGGTGTGCCACGCGCGGGCCAGCGCACCCGACACGTCCAGCGCCACGGGAAACGGCAGGCGGGCGAAGTCGCGGGCAAATTTGATCAGCGTCGGCTCGACGGCCTCCCGCTCCAGGGCACGGTGGCCGTGGCTGGTGTGAACGGCCAGCAGGTGCACGCGCCCGCCAAACTCGGCGTGCAGGCGCTTGAGAAAGGGAATCCCGCGCGAGACACAGCCCGCGCATTCCAGGTTAAAGGTCATGACCAGGCCGGGGCGGGTCCACTGCGCGGGCGGGTCCAGCGGGGCGCCGTACACGAAATCATCGGGGGCAGGCCAGTCCATGCAAAAGAGGCTAGCGCTCCGGCGCCGGGCCTATCCTGTATCCATGTCCCGCACGACCCCGCTGCTTGCCCTCGCCGCCGCCAGCCGGACGCTGACCCGCCTGAAGGCCAGCGGTGAGTATCAGAAGCTGCTGGACCGCTGGATCGTGCAGAAACAACGCGGCGCGGCCCCCGGCCGCCGGTCCTGAAATGGCCTAAGCTTCCCCGCCCGACGCATGAAGCAGCCACACGCTGCCCAGAATCAGGGCCAGCCCCAGCCAGGCGGTGGGCGACAGCTCGGCGCCCTCAAGCCTGCGGCTCAGCAGCGCCGTGCCCACGATGCCCAGGCCGCCCCACACCGCGTAGGCGACGCTCAGGGGCACGGCCTGCAGAGCCAGCCCCAGCAGCCCGAAAGCCCCCAGGACCAGGACCAGCCCCAGCACTCCCGGTAGTGGGCGGCGAAACCCGTCGGAGCGCTTGAGGAGCACGTTGGCGCCCACATCCAGTGCGGCGGCCAGCGCGAGCAGCAGTGCGGCCAGCGGCGCGGTCATATCGCTTCTCCCCTCCGGCGGACCGGGCGCAGGCGGGTTCCACGGTGCAGCAACCTCGCCCCCAGCAGCAAGCCGCCCAGCGCGAGCACCTGTAAGGCCTCCACGCGCTCATGGAGCAGCCACACGCCCAGCACGGTGATCAGCACCAGGCCCAGCGCTTCCCACACCGCAAAGGCCACCGCCACCGGAATCCCCCGGAAGGCCAGCGACAGCAGCAGGTACGACGCCACCACAGCCCCGCCGGTAAGGGCGGCAGCCAGCAGCGGCACCGAGGCACCAAAGAATTTGAGGGCCAGCGTGCCCGCGACTTCGCAGACAATGGCCGAGAACAGGGCGAGCCAGGCCCGCATACACAACACCTTCCTTCCTGATAGAGCTTCAGACACCGGCGCGCGGCGCGGTCTGGAATCAACCGCACACGGCAGCAGAGACGGACGCGAGGCCCGCTACGTCCAGCTGCGGACGTACAGCGCGTCAATCAGGATCTCCAAGACGGTGATGTTGCGGCGCGGTTCCCTGCGCATGGTGTTCACCCGGTTTGGTCGGGAGGGCAGATTCCATGACCGGAATCTGTGCGAAGCTCCTGCCCCTGCCGGGTGGACAGCTTCGACCTGAGGTCAGTATAGGTGAGGCCGGTCACAGCGAAGTCGGCCCAACTCACCTTCAGGCCGTGGACTCAAGGGGCCGGGGCCGCGCTACACGAGGTGGTGCGCAGCATTCCGCTGATCGTGCTGCTCAGCGTGGTGTAGTACGGCCTGCCGGCCAGATCGGGCCCCTCGCGGACGCAGGCCGTGCGCTTGTGGTGCTGCCGCAGGCGTGGCGGGTCGCGCGGCCCGCACTGGGCAACGAGTTCGTCAGCCTGATCCTGGGCAGCAGCCTCGCGAGCACCGTGACCCTGCAGGAACTGTTCGCGCAGGGCAAGTACATCACCGGCGTGACCTACCGCCAGTTCGAGGTGTATGCCGTCCTGGCCGTGATCTGCTTCACGCTGACCTTCCTGTTGACCCGGCTGGTGCGCTCGCTGGAACGGCGGCTGGGGCGCGGGCAGGCGGGAGTGGAACGGCGCGTGATCTGAGGAGGGTCGGCCCGCCGGACCGGCGACCTTACTGGCCCCCCGTGTCCTGCTCCTCCAGCGCCTGCGCCCACGCAAGGACCGCCGCACTCTGGTACGCCGCCAGCCCCTCGCCCGCCCGGTCAATGTTGCGCCTGAAGCGCTCGTCGGCCACCCACATCTGCGCCAGCCCGCGCATCATCCCGGGCGGGGCGTCGTAGTAGCGGGCGGAAATATGGGCACGGTGGTCGGCGGCGACCGCCCGCGCCTCCGGGGAACCGGGCGGAGTGCCCGCGCGCAGCAGGGTCAGGTAGCGGGCGCTCAGGGCGTCCATCTCGGCCCGGACCGCTTCCCAGTCGGCCCGGCTGTAGCGGCCGGTGCGGGCAGCACTCTGCCGGTAGGCGTCGGTCTCTCCCCAGCGCCCGCGGGCCTCGGCCTCGTGTTCGGCGGGGTTAAAACCGTCAAACATCTCTTTGAACTCGGCATTTGTCATGGACACTCCCTCGCCGCGCTCGGCGGCCTGTAGATAGGTCAGGGCGGCCTGCAAGGTGGCCTCGGCGCGCCGTGCCCGCTCCCTAAGCAGGGCCACCTGCGTCCGCAACGCCTCTACCTCGCCGCCGGGCGGGGCGTCCAGCACGCGGGCAATCTCGGCCAGCGGAAAGCCCAGCTCGCGGTAGCTCAGCACCCGCCACAGCCGCGCGAGGTCGGCGGGTGTGTACAGCCGGTACCCCGCCTCGCTGCGTCCGCCCGGCTTGAGGAGACCAATGTCGTCGTAGTGGTGCAGCGTGCGGGCACTCAGGCGGGTCAACAGCGCAACCTCGCCCACGGTCCAGCGTGGACCGGGTACCGGGTCGGGACGGACACGTGTGGAATCGTTCACGGAGGACCTCCTCGAGGTCTCAGCGTAGGCCCTGCCGTTACGGAAGGGTCAAGGGGCTGCCGCGGGCGGAGCGGGCCGCCGGCCTTCATGGGTGAGACCCCCGGGCAGGACGCCGTTTTCACCGCACAGCACGCCGTTCCATGAGCCCCCACTCTGGATGACCGGTAAGTCCCTTATGCCGGTCTTCGGCTCAGACTCATCTGTAACGGAAATCAGCATCTAGGGTGAAAACCGATGAGAAGCACCAACGTCCTAATTGGCCGGTCCCCGTGGCCTCCTCTGCGGCCTCCCAACATCCCATCCTCCCCCCCGGGCTGCAGGGCTGCGGCGTTCCTCAGGGCGGCACCCGCGCGGGCCGTGGCCCTGACAGCCACAGCCACCTGGAGCGCAGCGCAGGCACTGGCCGCCACTGAACCGGTCGGGCCGGTTACCCTGGACGAACGCGTCAATGCGGTCGTGTCCCCGCTCAGCACCTTCCTGTCGTCCGTGATTTTTGCCAGCGTGCCGGTCGGCGGCGTGCCGATTCCCCTGATCGTGGTGTGGCTGTTCGCAGCGGCCATCATCTTCACGCTGACCTTCCGGTTCATCAACATCAGCGGGTTCTGGCACGGAGTTCAGATCGCCATCGGCCGCTACGACAAACCCGACAGCGACGCGCCGGGCCTGATCACGCACTTTCAGGCGCTGACCACCGCCGTGTCCGGCACGGTCGGGCTGGGCAACATTGCCGGGGTGGCGGTGGCCATCAGCCTGGGCGGTCCCGGCGCCACCTTCTGGATGATTCTGGCCGGACTGCTCGGCATGAGCACCAAGTTCGTGGAATGCACGCTGGGCGTCAAGTACCGCGAGATTCAGAAAGACGGCCGCATAGACGGCGGCCCCATGTTCTACCTGCGTGACGGCCTGGCCGAGATCGGCAAGGCCCGGCTGGGCCGCGTCATGGCCGCCGTGTTCTCCGTGTGCATGGTGTTCGCCAGTCTGGGCGGCGGCAACATGTTCCAGAGCAACCAGGCATACCAGCAGCTCGTGAACGCCACGGGCGGCGCGTCCAGTCCCCTGGCCGGCAGCGGGTGGCTGGCCGGGCTGGTCCTGGCGGCGCTGGTGGGCGCCGTGATTCTGGGCGGCATTCGCAGCATCGCGAATGTCACCGGCAAACTGGTGCCCGTGATGGCCGCGCTGTACATCCTGTCGGTGCTGGTCATTCTGGGCCTGAACTTCAGCGCCATTCCCGCCGCATTCGGCGCAATCCTGAGCGGCGCGTTCTCACCGCAGGGGGTGGCTGGGGGCGTCATCGGCGTGATGATCCAGGGCATTCGCCGCGCCACCTTCAGCAACGAGGCCGGGATCGGTTCGGCTGCCATCGCGCATAGCCCGGTCAAGACCCGCCGCCCGGTCACGGAGGGGTTTGTGGGTCTGCTCGAACCCTTCCTGGATACGGTCGTGATCTGCACCATGACGGCCCTGGCCATCGTGATTACCGGCGCGTACACCCAGCCGGGCCTGAGCGGCGTGGGCATCACGGACACCGCCTTTCGCAGCGTCGCTCCGTGGTTCGGCTGGCCGCTGACCATCGCGGTCGTGATGTTCGCATACTCCACCATGATCAGCTATGCGTACTACGGCACGCGCGCCGTGCGGTACCTGTTCGGTCCGAGCGAACTGGCGACCAACATCTTCAAGGTCGTGTTCCTGATCTTCATCGTGATCGGGGCCAGCATGAACCTGGGGGCTGTCATTGACTTCAGTGACGCCATGCTGTTCAGCATGAGCATCCCGAACATCATCGGCCTGTACTTTCTGATTCCCGTCGTGAAACGTGAGCTCGCGAGCTACCGAGCCGACCTGAAATCCGGCCGCGTGAAACCTGCTCCTCAGAACGGGTAGTCAGCGCCGCCAACCCGCCCCCACTGAATCAGACCGCCCCCAGCCTCCGCTGTGGGGCGGTCTGCGGTGCCGGGCGCACGTGAAGCCCACCCGCGCCGGGCATTCCAGGAGGCTTCGCAGCGGACCGGGGATCAAGGCGTGGTTCAGCCAGCGGGGGGATGAAGAACGGCCCCCGCCGGCACGGGGCCACACGCGCTATGCTGGCGGGTGCATGACGGGGCAGGCAAACGAGGTCAATACGGCCACCACTCCCACCACCACGACCGCCACCACCATTGACGGCAAGTATGGGGTGCTGCGTGAGCTGTCGCGGCAGGGCAACGTTACGCTGTCCGAGGTGCGCGCGGCCGAGGGCGTGACCCGGCGGGTGGCGTGGTTTGACATCAGCACCTCCGCCGACCGTCAGGCCTTTCACGCCTACCGTTCGGTGCTGCGGTCTCTGAATCCGGCCGGGCTGACCGATGTGGTCGCGCGGCCCGGGGCGTATTACGCGGTGTGGCAGCCGGTGGGCGGCACGCCGCTGAGCGCGGTGCTGGCCCAGCCCGTCAAGAATCAGGAAACGGTGGAGGCGGTGGGCGCCATTGCCGCGCAGCTGGCCGCCCACGGGTACGCCGTGGACGACGCCGACATCATGCTCGACGGTCCCGAGGCCCGCATTGCCTACCTGCGCGCCCTGACACTGCCGCGCGTCCCCGAGGAGGTCGCGGCGCGCAACGCCCGCACGCTCAGCGCCCTGAGCGCCGGGCGGGTCCGCCGCTCCAGACAGCCCGGCGCGTGGCTGGCCTTCATTCCGGGCCTGCTGTTTCTGGGCGGCGCGGTCTATCTGGGCGGACAGGCCGCGCAGACCTACCTCAATCCCCCGGTGCGCGAGGTCCTGAGCGTGACCGGCGAGGAGGCGCGTGAGGCGGCCGAAAAGCTCACGGCGGCCGGCTTCCGGGTGGAGTACACCGAGGGCCAGGCGGGCAATCAGGGCATCGGGACCATCCTGCGCCAGGACCCGGCGGCCGGCACCAACCTTCCGGTGGGCCGTCTGGTCACCCTTACGGTAAACAACCCGCCGTCCATCGAGGTTCCGCGGGTGGAGGAAATGACCCTGGATCAGGCGCGGGCGGCCCTCAAGGGCCGGGCAATGGTGCTGGGCAAGGTGCTCAAGGTGGACGGCACCCTGACCAACACCGCCGAGGGCCGGGTCGTGTCACAGCTGCCCGAGGCGGGGTCCGCCGCGCAACGCGGTCAGCCGGTACAGGTGATGGTCAGCACCGGTGTGGGCGGCAAGGAAAGCTGGCTGCCCACCCTGACCGGCCTGACAGTGACGCAGGCCCGCGAGTACGCCCGCGCCGCCGGACTGGTGGTGAACAAGATCAGCGAGCTGGCCAGCGACAAGGCGCCGGGCACCGTGCTGGACCAGACGCCGGCCCCCTATGTGCGGGTCGCGGTGGGCAGCCCCGTGACCCTGACGGTGGCCGTCGCGCGCTTCAGCGCCCCCAGCCGCCCGGCCGGCGACCTGCCGCTGCCGCCTCCCACGGCGCCGCAGGCTCCGCCTCTGCCCCCGCAACCACTGCCCCAGGACACACTGGACCAGACCACCCCGGAAGCCCAGCCCGAAGTGCAACCCGCCCCCAGCCCGGCTGAGATTCCGGCCACTCCTCCCAGCGGGGACCCGGACGCGCGCAACGTGAACTTCCAGTACACCTTCCCGGGTGACCTGCCCGCCGGCACGTACACCGTGGTGGTCCGCGACGCGAACGGCGAGCGCGAGATTCTGCAGGCCACCGACGCCTCGCAGCTCGCGGGCCGCAGCGCGAGCAGCTCTCAGGCCGTGCCGGTCAGCGGGGACGCGGTGTTCGTCGTGCGGCGCGACGGCGCGGATTACGCCACGGTCAGTCCGCTCACTCCCTGAGCCGCGCCGTGCTGGACCGCCCATGATCTACCTGGACTACGCCGCCACCCACCCCATGACCGCCGATGCGCTCGCCGCCTACGCGCACGCGGCCGCGCGGCCCGGCAATCCGGCCAGCGTGCACGCGGCGGGTCAGGCCGCCCGTGAGTTGCTGGAAGAAGGCCGCGCGCGGGTCGCGGCGGCCCTGGGCACCGACCCGCGCACCCTCATCGCCAACAGCGGCGGCACCGAGGGAGACAACCACGTGCTGCTGGGGGTGGCGCGTGCGTGGCAGGACGCCCACGGCCGGCCCGGCCACCTGATCACCACGCCCACCGAACATTCCGCCGTGCTGGCCCCCGCCCGCTGGCTGGAAAGCCAGGGCTGGACCGTGGACTGGCTGGCCCCCGACCGGGGCGGCCACTATGCCCCCGCAGACCTCGCGGCGGCGCTGCGGCCCGACACCGCGCTGGTGTCCATCCACCACGCGAACAACGAGCTGGGCACCGTGCAGGACACACCCGCCCTGGCCGCCATCGCTGCCGCGCAGGGCGTGCCCTACCACACGGACGCGGTGCAGGCCCCCGGAGTGCTGCCGGTGGACCTGCCGGGCTGGGGCGTAACCTACGCCACCTTCAGCGCGCACAAGTGGGGGGGGCCGCGGGGAGTGGGCTTCGTGTACGTGCGGCGCGGCGCGGACCTGCCCCCGGTCACGCTGGGCGGAGGCCAGGAGGGCGGCCTGCGCCCCGGCACCCAGAACACGGCGGGCGTGTACGCGGCGGGCGTGGCCCTGACCCACGCCCAGGCCGCGCAGGAGCAGACCCACGCGCACCTGCTGGAGCTGCGAGACCGGTTCATGCAGGCGGTCAGCTCCATTCCTGGGCTGCGCTGGAACCATCCGCCGCAGGGCAGCCCCAAGGTCGCCTCGCTGACGCTGCCGGGGGCCGACGGCGAGGCGCTGCTGATGAATCTGGACCTGCTGGAAGTGGCGGCCAGCGCGGGCAGCGCCTGCAGCGCCGGAACCATGGAACCCAGCCACGTCCTGAGGGCCATCGGCCTGAGCGAGGCCGACGCCCGCGCCTCATTGCGTTTCAGTTTTGGGGCGGCCACGACGGCCGCCGAGGTGGACGCGGCAGCCGAGGCATTGCGCCAGGCCGCACAGTGGAGCCGCGCCTGAAAGGGGCAACCCAGAAGGGGGCGACGCAGATTTACCGGCCCAGATAAACGTCGGTGTGCAGTCCGGGAAACTGGGTCTGCAGTTCATGGGCGAGCTGCCGCAGCCCCCATATCTCCGTTCGGCGGTGGCCCAGCGCCACGACCCCCAGCCCACGCGCCTGCGCCGCCACCGAGGCAGAGGGCCGCAGTTGACCGGTCAGGTAAACGCCGACTCCCAGGTCCGCGACGTGCTCGATCAGCTCCGGGTTCATGGCGTTCATCAGGGCCACGCGCAGCGGCTGCGGGCCGGGATTGGGCGGCCACGAGCTGTCCTCTCCGCCCAGTTCAGCGTGCAGGGCGGCACGCACCGCGTCCCAGCTGGTCTGGGGAGGTGCGGCCACGAGGCCCTTTAGCTCGCCCCTCCAGACCACCTCCCGCACGTCACGCCAGTCCAGGACGCGGGCCAGCCGCCGGTTCGGACCGGTGGTCAGCGCGAGATCAAAGCCGTCATGGACGCCCAGCACGCCCAGACCCGGCCAGCCCTCCCCCAGCCGCCGTGAGCGGTGCAGGAACAGCGCGTCGGCCTCCAGCGCGGGCGGCAGGTCATCGGGTTCGAGGGCCAGGGCCAGCCGCTCCACAGCTGAACGCCCTCCACGCTTGAGCGGCTGCGCCTCGCCAAATTCGGCGTGCAGCCATGCGGCCAGTTCGCGCAGGGTAGGGGGCATCCCGGCCATTGCCAGACCTCTCTAGGGAAGTGAGGGCGTCATGATTGCCCCCCATCTCTCAGCGCCGGGCAGCCGCTCGTGAGGCACAAGGGGGGCACGGCCCAAACCCAACGGAGGCGGCCCCGCGATACTGCCTGGACCGCCTCAGCGAAAAAAGCTTTACTGCTCGTCGTCCTTCTTCTTTTCCGTCTTGTCTTCTGTGCCGCTATAGTCCACGCCTTTCCAGCCGCCAGGATCGACGAAACCGGCGGAAGAGTCACGCTCGATGTTCTCGTCGATGTATTCCTGCGAGGCGTGCGCGCCCTGTTCGACCTTCGCGCCACGTGGGGTCTCGCCGCGGACCTCCGTGCGCTGCTTGTCGGTCATCTCGGTGCTGAAGGTGGGGTTGTCGCTTTTATCCGTCATGCCCTTCATGGTGGGCTGCCACCACGGCGCGGGAGTGAGAGGAGAACCAAGCGGGATACAGACCTCTTTGAGGCTTTGCAGATCAAGGGGCTCCCTGATTTCCCGCTGGTCCCACTTTACAGAGTCCGGCCCAGACCTTTTCCAACAACGACGGTACCGGCTGGGGCTCAGGCAGACGCGGAACATCCACCCTCGACTGCATGGTGCCCGCGGGCAACGTGGGGGTTTCTTCAACGTCTGGTGGCGGATCGCTCAAGCGTGCCCTCAAGTTGGGGGGCACGGCAGCCCTTACGCTGGGAAGACGTATCAGGCCGCCACATCCCCAGCAACGACGGCAACGCCACATCCATTCACATCTATTACAGAGATCCAAACCCAAGGAGGACTCATGAACAGCATCAGCGACACCCTGGAGAACGTCAAGGACACTGTACAGAGCGCAGGCAGCCGCCTGGAACATAAGGCCGCCGTGCAGGCGGGCAAGGCCGTGGCCCGGCAGCAGGCCCGGACCGCCGATCTGCTCGCCTCACAGGACAAGGAGCTCAAGGCCATTCGCCGCGAAGTGGAGGAGCTGCGCAAGACGATGTCTTCCGGCGGTTTTCCCTGGGGCCTGTTGCTCCTAGCGGGGGGCGCTTACTTCCTCTACCGCCGGAATGCCGGCGTGCGCGAACAGGTTGACGGACTGCTTCAGCGGGTCAATCCTGGCATCGAGGGCAATTTGGCCCGCGCCAAGGACGCCGTGAAGGATGCCGCCAACGACCTCAGCCGGGGAGACAGCCCCAAGGACGCGCTGGGCCGTCTGGGAGGCGAGGTGCAGCGCGCCGGAGAAAAGACCGTTGACCACCTCAAGGACACGGCCGGGGACCTGAAGAAAGACGCGCAGGCCAAGGTCGATGAGGTCCGCAAGGGCACAGACCGTCCGGCCGACCCCCACTGATTCCGGCCTCAAGCCGCCAGAACCCGCCCCAATAGCCCCAATAAACGCCGCCCCCACACTTCAGAAGTGTGGGGGCGGCGTCTGTGCGGTCTGGTCGGTCTGAACCAGATCCGGGGGAACCGGACCGGGAGAACACTCAGTCCGGTTCCCCCGTCCGGCTCACTCGCCGGAGAACTGTGCCAGCACCGCCTCGAGCCGCGTTTTCTGTGCGCCAAACTCCTGCACGCGGCGCTTTTCTTCCTCAATCACCTCGGCGGGAGCGCGGGCCACGAAGCCCTCGTTGCTCAGCTTGCCCTGCGCCTGCCGGATCTGCTTGTCCAGCTCGGCCAGGCGCTTTTTCTGGCGGCCCAGCCACTCGGCAAGGTCTACCGTGCCCTCCAGGGGCGCGCGGACGGTCACGCCGCCCTCCACCGCCGACAGCGTGCGGCCCTCCAGCTCCGCCACCAGATTCACGCGGGCAATGCTCTCGACGACGCGGGCATTGTCGTGGACGGTGGCCGCGAGTTCTCCCTCCACCGCAACGCCCAGCCGGTCCTGCGGCGACAGCCCCAGCTCGCTCTTGAGGCTGCGGGCGGCGGCCACGGCGTCGCGCAGGCCGCCAAAGGTGTGCGTGGCTCCGGCATCGTGCAGTTCAGGGTTGGGCTGCGGCCAGCTGTGCAGCGCCAGCTGACGGCGGTGGCCCAGCGCCGCGTACAGCTCGGAGGTGATGAAGGGCATGAAGGGATGCAGCAGCTTGAGGATGTGCTCGAGCACCGCCTTGAGGGTCGCCATGCTGCCCAGACGGCCCTCGGCCAGCGCGGGCTTGGCGGCTTCGATGTACCAGTCGCAGAACTCGTCCCAGGTAAAGGCGTACAGCGTGCGGATGGCCGCGCCCAGGTCAAAGGCGCCGAGCTGCGCGCTGGCCTCGGCAGTCACGGCGTTCAGGCGCGAGATGATCCAGCGGTCGGCGGGGGTCAGGTCGTCGCGGGCCACCACGGCGCTCAGGGCGTCACGGCTGCGCAGCGCCTCGCCCGCCTCACCGGGCAGCAGGCTGCGCACGTAGCGGGTCAGGTCGTCCTCGCCCTGCAGAGCAGGGGCCGCCTCGCCCAGCCGCATCAGCGCGAAGCGGGCGGCGTTCCACAGCTTGTTGGTGAAGTTGCGGCCCTGCTCAAAACGTCGGGGATCGTGGCGGATGTCCTGCCCGCCCGTGCTGAGGAAGGCAAAGGCGAAGCGGCAGGCATCCACCCCGTACTGGTCGAACAGGTCCAAGGGATCGATGCCGTTGCCCTTGCTCTTGGACATCTTCTGGCCCTTGGCGTCCAGATACAGGCCGTGCAGCATCACCGTGGAAAAGGGAGCCTGCCCGGTCAGGCCATACCCCGCCATCTGCATGCGTGCCACCCAGAAGAACAGGATGTCGTAGCCGGTGACGAGCACCTGCGTCGGATAGAACTTGCGGAAGTCCTCGCTGTCGGTGTCGGGCCAACCCAGGGTGGAAAACGGCCACAGGTTGGACGAAAACCAGGTATCGAACACGTCCGGGTCGCGGCGCAGTTCCAGGTGAGCGTAACGGGGATCCTGGTCACAGTCCAGGTCGGGATTCTCGGGGTCGGGCACGTAGATGTTGCCGTCCGCGTCGTACCACGCTGGAATCTGGTGGCCCCACCACAGCTGCCGCGAGATGTTCCAGTCGCGGATGTTCTCCAGCCAATCACGGTTGACCTTGCCGTAACGCTCGGGCACCAGCGTCATGTCTCCGGCATCCAGCCCGGCGAGGACCTGATCCGCGAAGGGCTTCATGTGCACGAACCACTGCGTGGAGATGATCGGCTCCACCGGCACCTTCGTCCGCTCGGACAGACCGATGGCGGTGTCGTGGTCCTTCTCCTCCAGCAGGTCGCCGGCCTCGGTCAGCGCTTTCACCACGGCTTTACGCGCCGCAAAGCGCTCCAGGCCCCGGAACGCTTCGGGCACGAGGTCCGAGACCAGATTCCCGGCCAGATCGATCACGCTGGGCCGCGCCAGGCCGTGGCGCTCCCCGATCTCGAAGTCGGTGGGATCGTGGGCAGGGGTGATCTTCAATGCCCCCACCCCGAAGTCCATCTCCACGGCCTCGTCCGCGATGATGGGCACGTAACGGTCGGTCAGGGGAATGCGCGCCCGCTGGCCGATCAGGTGCGTGAAGCGTTCGTCGGACGGATGCACGGCGATGGCCTGATCGGCGAAGATGGTTTCCGGGCGCACGGTGGCAATCCGGATTTCCCCAGCCTCACCGTTGCTGGGCGCAGCTTTGGGATCTTCGAGCTTGTACGACAGCGTGGTCATCTTGCCCTTGCGGACCTCGCGGTCAATCTCCAGTTCGGACAGGGTGGTCTGCGCGGCCACGTCCCAGTTCACGATGCGCTCGCCCCGGTAGGCCGCGCCGTCGTGGTACAGCTTGACAAACTGGTGACGTACGGCGCGGCTCAGGCCCTCGTCCATCGTGAAGCGCTCGCGGGTCCAGTCGGCGCTGACGCCCAGGCGCGTGAGCTGGTTGAGGATGATGCCGCCGGACTCGGCCTTCCACTCCCAGACGTTGTCCAGAAACCGCTCGCGGCCCAGATCGTGGCGGGACACGCCCTGATCACGCAGCTGCCGCTCCACGACCACCTGCGTGCTGATGCCGGCGTGGTCCGTGCCCGGCAGGTACAGCGCCTCAAAACCCGCCATGCGCTTGTAGCGGATCAGCGTATCGATCAGGGTGTTGTCCAGCGCGTGGCCCAGGTGCAGGTTGCCCGTCACGTTGGGCGGGGGAATCACGATGGTAAAGGGGTCCTTGCCGCTGCTCGCGTCCGCACGGAAGGGCTCGTTGCGCCAGCGCGCCGCCCACAGCGGCTCGATGCCCTGCGGATCGAAGGCCTTGGCGAGCACGCTGTCGTTCTCGGGATTTTCGGCAATGGGGTCGTGGGGCACGTCAGTCATGGGCAGTCTCCTGAAGGGGGGCGGGAACAGAATTCAGATACGGCAGCGCGGCGTCCATCTCCCAGTCGAGTCCGGGAGCGTCCAGGCTGGCCCAGCGGTAGACGAAGGTGTGGCCGTCGGCGGGATGGCTCCACGCGGCGGGAAGACCGGGCGGCGCGGTGAAGGCGTAGGCGTGGCAAACCTGACAGGTGAGGCGCCCGGGCAGCCGGGCTTCCCACCGGTAGGACACGAGAAAGCGGGGGGCGGGCAGCTGCAGGCCAGATTCCTCGTACAACTCGCGCACGGCGGCCTGCACAGGCTGTTCCCCGGCCTCTACCCCGCCGGCCGGCAGCTGGGTTCCGGCCTGCGGCAGACCAGCGTGCCCGCACACGAGCAGCTCTTTGCCCCGAAGGACCAGACACAGCACCTTTTCGCGCAGGCCACGCCGCGCCGCATCCTGCCGGGCCTCCTGCTGATTGCTGTACACCGTCACCATTGCCCGCCCCCTCCAGAAAACACAAGAAACGTCCCGTCCGCCAGACCTTCGTCTGTACTGCGGACGAGACGTGAACCTGCGTGTCCCGTGGTACCACCGCTCTTCCCGCCTGAATGACGGGCGCTCTTGAGGCGCGGTGACGGGCGCCGCCCGGACGGGTCTACGGCCCCTGGGGGGGCTTCTTCCATCGTGCTCGCGGGTGACTTTCCCCGGCCGCCTTCCCGTCCCGGCTCTCAACCTCGACCTGGACTCCCTGTGGGCGCAACCTTCCGGGTACTCCTCCCGGTCACTGCTCGGCCAGTATACGGCGCGGGGAGCGGATTTTCATCCCGGTATCCGGGGAATCTGCCCCGGTCCTGCCGGCCTAGAATTCCTCGATCAGCCCGGCGAGCAGGAAGGGCCTCAGGGTCTCGAGCACCGCGCGGGGCAGCTCGGGACTGCGTTCCAGCATGCTGCGGATGTCCAGTTCCTGCGCGACCAGATTCAGCGCGTGGTACTGGGGGCGGGTCACCGGCTGGGCCTCGGTCCACTTCGCGGTGAAGCGCAGCCGGCGGCTCCAGTCCGGGAACGAGCGCAGCAGCGGGGCCCAGCCGTCGCTGTCGGCAATCAGCCGGTGCAGCGCCGGGTCCCGGCGCAGGCTCAGGGTGCGCTCAGGGACCGCCACGTCCGGCTCGAAGGTGAAGGTGCCGCCGTCCAGGCTGGCGAGCACCTGAAGCGCCGCCTCTCCCTGCAGGCTGCGGCTGCGGGCATGCACGATCTCCCCACGGTCCAGCCACAGCTGACCGCCGCGCGCATGGTCCACATTGAGCACACCGGCCCTGCCGCTGCTCAGAAGCAACTGCATTACCGAGAGAAACGGAAAGACCGACAGATCACCGCGCACCATAAGATTGAGCGCAGTGTAGTGCCTGCGCGGCCCAGAGGCGGCGGGTCGGGGACAGCCCCCCCGGTGGGTGAAGGGGAAGCGGGCCTACACAAGCTCCCATGACACAATGTCGGCATGACCCGAGCCCTGACGACCCTGCTCTCGCTGGCGGCAGCCGACGCACTGGGAGCCGCCACCGAGTTCAAGTCGCCGGAGCGCATCCGGGCCGAGTACGGCGAGACCTTCACCGACTACCAGCCGGGCAGTGTCTTCGGCTTTGCCCCCGGCGAGGCCACCGACGACAGCCAGATGGTGGCGGCCACTCTGCTGGGCTACGGCCGCCGCGAAGGGCTGAACGGGGTGCGGACGGCCCTGCGTGAGTGGCTCGCTGCGGGGCCGCCGGATGTGGGAATCCTGACCCGCTCGGCGCTGGGCGCAGGCACGCTGGACGGCGGCGTGCGGGCCTGGCAGGCCAGCGCCTACAACAGCGCGGGCAACGGCGGCCTGATGAGGATCGCCGCCGTGTGGATCGCCGGGTTCCGCGGCGCAGAACTGGCCCGCGAATCGGCCGGCGTGACGGCCCTTACCCATGCCGACCCCCGCTGCGTGTACGCCTCGGTATTTCTGACGGCCTGGCTGGAGGCGCTGGACGGCGGGCAAGCGTACGGAGCAGCGGCAGAGTCGGCCCTGAAGCTGACCGATGACTTCGACGCCCGCGCCGCCCTGCTGGACGCCGGCATCTTCGGCGTGGACACGCGGGAGGCGCACACGGCCTTCCGGGACCGCGAACGGGGGGCACGGGCCGAGGTGCGGGCCCGGGTACGCGCCGGTCTGGGCGGCCACCTGACCTCGCAGAGCGGCTACGTGCTGGACACGCTGGAGGCCGCCGTCCGGCACGCCGGGGCCGACACCTGGATGGGCTGCGTGCAACCCGCCGTTCTGCTGGGCGACGACAGCGACACGGTGGCCTGCGTGGTCGGGGCCATCGCCGGGGCGCGCGGGCTGGCGGTGCCGCCCGGTCTGCTTCCGGCCCTGCGCCTGGGCCACAGCTGGCCGGGCTGGGAGCGGAGGTGGCCATGCACCGAACACCTTCCGGGCGTGGTCACCGGAGCGCAGCGCCCATGACCGAACAGGACTTCTTGCGGGCCGCGCGCCTGAATCCGGTCAATGCCGCCGTGCTGGACCGCCTGCCCGAGCTGGGCGCCCCGCAGGCCCATCTGGTCGCCGGGGCGCTGTTCGGCACGGTCTGGAACGTGCTGAGCGGGCAGCCGCCCACTGCCCAGATCCGGGATTACGACGTGTTCTACTGGGACGCCGACCTCAGCTACGCCGCCGAGGACGCGGTGATTCGCCGCGCCGGGGCGCTGTTCGCCGACCTGAACGTCGAGGTACAGGTGCGCAATCAGGCCCGCGTCCACCTGTGGTTTGCCCAGAAGTTCGGGGTGGAACGCCCGCCGCTGACCAGCGCCCGCCAGGGCATTGACCAGTTTCTGGTGGAATGCACCTGTGTGGGTGTGGATACGCGCGGCGAGGTCTACGCCCCGTATGGCCTGGATGATCTGCAGGCCGGCGTGCTGCGCCCCAACCCGCACAACCACACCCCCGGACTGTGCGCCGCCAAGATCGCGGATTACCAGCGCCGCTGGCCGTGGCTGCGGACTGCAGTTCCCACCTCCTGAAACCAGGGAACCGTCGCCCCATCTCCTGGCCCGCTTCCCGTACACTGTCAGGGTTGCCGCGCCGCCCTTCCGTCCTGCGGAAGAGCCGGGCGCAGGCTGAGGAGTGAAGAGTATGGGCCTAGCCATTGGAATTGTCGGACTGCCGAACGTCGGAAAAAGCACGCTGTTCAACGCCATCACGCGCGCCGGAGCGCTGGCGGCGAACTATCCCTTTGCCACCATCGAACCCAATGTGGGCCGCGTGACCGTGCCCGACGAGCGTCTCGCGGCGCTGAGCCGGGTGTTCACCAAGGGTGAGCGGGTGCCGCCCATTATTCCCACCTTCGTGGAATTCGTGGACATCGCGGGTCTGGTCAAGGGAGCCAGTCAGGGCGAGGGGCTGGGCAACCAGTTTCTGGCCAACATTCGTGAGGCGGACGCCATCGCCCATGTCGTGCGCTGCTTCGCCGACGACAACGTGGTGCATGTGGCGGGCACGGTCGACCCCCTGGACGACATCGAGACCATCAACACCGAGCTGATTCTGGCCGACCTCTCGGGCCTGGAAAAGCGCCTGGGCAACCTGCAGAAAAAAGCCAAAGGCGGCGACAAGGAAGCCCGCGAGCACGCCGAGCTGGCCGAACAGATTCTGGCCGTGCTGGGCGAGGGCAAGCCCGCCCGCGCCGGCAGCTATGAGGGCGTGATTCCCAAGGAATTTGGGCTGATCACCACCAAGCCCGTGATCTACGTGGCGAACGTGGGCGAGGACGACCTGACGGCCGACAACGAGTACGTGCGTCAGGTGCGCGAGTACGCCGCGGCCGAGGGCGCCTCGGTGGTCAAGATCAGCGCCCAGATCGAGGGCGAACTCGCCGAGATGCCCGAGGACGAGGCGCGCGAGTTCCTGAGCGACCTCGGGGTCACCGAGAGCGGCCTGGATCAGCTTGTCAAGGTGGGCTACGAGACGCTGGGCCTGATCACCTTCATCACCTCGGGCGAGAAGGAAGTGCGCGCGTGGACCATCCACAAGGGCGAGAAGGCCCCCGAGGCGGCCGGGGCGATCCACAGCGACCTGGAACGCGGCTTTATCCGCGCCGAGGTCATCGAGTGGGACAAGATGGTGGAGGCCGGAGGCTGGGCCGCCGCCAAGAGCAAGGGCTGGGTGCGCACCGAGGGCAAGGAGTATGTGATGAAGGACGGCGACATCATGAACGTGCTGCACAACATGTAAACGGGCCCATAAAGACAGGCTCCCAGACCATCACGGGCTGGGAGCCTGTTCTTTGGCGGTGTGACGGGTCAGTCGGCGGGCAGGGCCACCACGTCGGCCTCGGCCACCGGGGTGGTCTGGGGCAGGTTGCGCCGGACCTCGCGCAGGGCCGAGTGGATGATGCCCAGCGCGATGCTCATGGTGATCATGCTGGAAAATCCGTAGCTCACCAGCGGCAGCGGCACGCCGGTTACCGGGAAGAACCCGGCGGCGACCGCCAGGTTCACGAAGGCCTGCCCCACGATCATGAACATGGCCCCGGTGGCCAGGATGCTCGCGCCGTGGATCTCGGGCGACATGGGCCGGATGCGGGCGGCGAGCTGCGAGGCCTGCAGGGCGGTGGACACGATCAGCCAGTAGCTGAACAGCAGCATGGCGACCCCCAGCAGCCCCGACGTGAAGCCCACCGACGCGACAATCATGTCGGTGTGGGCGGCGAAGTACTGGTAGCGCGGTCCGTCCGGCCCCAGGCCCCACAGCCCGCCGAAGTTCAGGTCACGGTGCGCGAAGCCGATCTGGTCCAGGCCCATCCCCGCCTCGTCGCCGCGCGCTTGGTGGCCCTGCCAGCGCTCCAGGATGTAGGGATGTTTTTCCAGGTAGCTTCCGAAGATGGGAATGGCGACCAGCCCCAGCGCCAGCATAAAGCCGCTGATGTTGCTGATGCGGACCCCGGCGGCGTACATCAGGATGATGCCCAGCCCGAACATCAGCACGCTGCTGCCCAGGTCCGGCTCCATGAAGATCAGCCCGGTGGTGAGCAGGATCATGACGGTGGCGCTGACCAGCTTGTTCTGCACGCCGCGGCGCGAGAAGAAGGACGCGAGCATCATCACCAGCCCCAGCTTGGCCATCTCGGACGGCTGAAAGCGGAACGGCCCGCCGAAATCCAGCCAGCGTTTGGTGCCGCTGCTGGTTTCTGTGCCCACCCCGATGATCAGCACCAGAAACAGCAGCAACAGGGTAAACAACCATACCGGCGGTCCCAGCCGCAGAAAGGTGCGGGGCGGCAGGCGGGCCACTGCAAAGGTAACTCCCAGGGCCAGCAGCGTCTTGAAACCGTGGTCCACGATCAGGTCCGGGCGGGCGGTGGCCACCGCCAGCAGCCCCAAGACCATCAGCAGCACCTGCGCAATAAGCAGTTGCAGGCTCATGCCGTTGCCTCCGGTGCGTTCGGCGGTGCCTGCAGGGCTTCGAGGGCCTCCACCGCCCGCCGAAAACTCTCGCCGCGCTGGGCATAGTCCCGGAACTGGTCGAAGCTGGTACCCACCGGGGCCAGCAGGACCGTGCCCTCCGGCGACCCCTCCAGCACCTGCACGGCCGCCCCCACCGCCCGGCGCATGGTCTCGTCACCGTCCGGTCCCTGCACGGCGGTAAACGGCAGCTCCAGCCCACGGGCCAGCGCCTCGCCGTCCTCGCCGAAGGCGATCACCCGGACCACGCGGCCCCGCGCCGCCTCACGCAGCGGGGCAAGGTCGGCTCCCTTGTCGCGCCCGCCCACCAGCCAGACCACCGGGGGCGTCGAGCGTTCCAGCGCGGCCTGCACGGCAATGGTGCGCGTAGCGATGCTGTCGTTGATAAAGCGTACCCCGCCGCGCCGCGCCACCGTCTCGAAGCGGCCGGCCACCGGCTGCGCCGCACGCAGGGCGTCGGCCAGCACGCTCCGCTGCACCGGGCGGCGCAGCCGGTGCAGCAGCGCCTCGGCGGCGAGCAGCGCGGCGGCGGCATTCGCCGGGTGAATGCCCTCGGGCAGTTCGGCCACCGGCAACACCTCTTCCCCATCCTGCAGGGCCAGCCGCTCCGGCGAGAACCGGCGCACCTCCGCCCGCGTCTGCACGGTCAGGCCTTCAGGCACGATCAGCACGTCCCCGGCCTCCTGCCCCGCCGTGATGTTCAGCTTGGCGGTGTGGTAGGCCGCCTCGGTGCGGTGGCGGTCCAGATGGTCGAGGCCCAGGTTGGTGATGACCGCCACCGGCAGCCGCAGCCCCGGCACCCGCTCCAGCTGAAAGCTCGACAGCTCGGCCACCGCGACCTCGGCGTGATCCACCACGTCCAGCAGCGGCGGGTCTATGTTGCCGCCCTCCAGCGCATTCACGCCGCACGCCCGCAGCAGGTGCGCCGTCAGGACGGTGGTGCCGCCCTTGCCCGCCGTGCCGGTCACGCCGACGAGAGGCAGATCCGGGCGCAGACGGGCGGCCAGCGCGACCTCCCCGATCACCTCCGCCCCGCGTGCCCGCAGCGCCTCCAGATCGGGGTGGTCAATGGGCACGCCGGGCGCGGCCACCACAGTCGCGTACCCTGCGTCCAGATCGCCCCGCGCGAAGCCCAGCTCGGCCATCAGCGCCTCGTCCTCGGGCGAAGGACGGGCGTCGTGCCACCCGGCCCGCCATCCCTCACACGCCAGGAAACGGGCCACGCCGCGCCCACTGCGGCCCAGGCCGTAAATCAACACTTCCGTCTGCTCTCCCCCACCATCCATGCCCACAGCGCTCACTCCCTCACCATAGGGGAAAACGGCGGATGGCGAGCACAGATGGCGGCGTGTTCTGCGGCGACGGCAGACAGTGACCGCTGCCCGCGCCCGGGCTCAGCGCAGCACGGGCTGGGCCTGCGCCTCAGGGGTTTCCTTCTGATGCGGCACGGGGGGTGGGGCCACGCTCAGGCCCGCCTCGTCCCGCGCCCAGTCCATGAAGGCGCTCAGCCCGCGGCGGAACATCACTGGACGTTTCTCACGCTTGCCCAGCTTGCGGACCTTGCCACTCGGCCCCGGCTCCGGCGCGGGCAGCTCGGGGACCAGCGCCCAGTTGACGTTCATGGGCTGGAAATTCTTGGGGTTGGCGCTGGCCAGGTAGCGCACCAGGCCGCCGAGCATAGACTCTTCGGGCGGGGTCAGGGGGGCCTGGCCCAGCGCCAGCCGCGCGGCGTTGGTCCCCGCCAGCCAGCCGGTCCCCGCCGATTCCAGATAGCCCTCGGTGCCCGCGAGCACGCCAGCCACGAATTTCTGCGGGTCCGCCTTCAGGGCCAGCGTGTTCTCCAGCACCTGCGGGGCATTGAGGTAGGTGTTGCGGTGCATCACGCCGTAACGGACGATCTCGGCGTTCTGCAGGCCAGGAATCAGCTGCACCACCGCCTTCTGGTCGCCCCACTTCAGGCTGGTCTGGAAGCCCACCAGGGACCACAGCCGGCCCTCGCGGTCCTCCTGGCGCAGCTGCGCCACCGCGTAGGGCCAGCGCCCGGTGCGCGGGTCGTCCAGCCCCTTGGGCGACATCGGCCCGAAGCGGGGAGTGTCCACGCCCCGGCGGGCGATCTCCTCGATGGGCATGCAGCCCTCGAAGAATTCCAGGTGTTCCCAGTCGTGCGGCGTGTGGCTGCGGGCGTTTTCCAGGGCGCCGAAGAAGGCCAGGTACTCGTCCTTGGTAAAGGGGCAGTTGATGTAATCGGCACTCTGATCGTAGCGCCCGGCCCGCCAGCACACGGTCATGTCGATGCTCTCAAAAGCGATCACCGGGGCGGCGGCGTCATAGAAGCTCAGGCGCTCGGAGCCGGTCACGCGGGCGACATCGGCGGCCAACGCGTCACCCGTCAGCGGGCCGGAGGCGATCACGGCGATGCCCTCCGGCACGGCCTCCACCTCACCGGGCACCACGGTGATCAGGGGATGGCCGCGCACGGCGTCGGTCACGCGCGCGCTGAACTCGTCGCGCTCGACGGCCAGCGCGTTTCCGGCGGGCAGTTTGGAGGCGTCTGCCGCCGTCACGATGGCGCCGCCCACGCTGCGCAGTTCGGCCTGCAGCAGTCCCTTGCTCTGCATCTCGCCCTCGCCGCCCAGCGAATTGCTGCACACCAGCTCGGCAAAACCGCCCGAGCGGTGGGCCGGGGTCATTTTCACGGGCCGCATCTCGTGCAGGCGCACGCGCACGCCGAGGTTCGCGGCGGCCAGCGCGGCCTCGGACCCGGCCAGGCCCGCGCCGATGATGGTGATGGTGGGAGGAGAAGACGTCATCCGGCCAGTCTACGGGAGCCGGGGCACGCGGCGCAGTGCGCGGAGCGGGAATCCACCGGCTTTGCTCAGCGCTCCGGCGTTCCCCCCAGCTCCTCCTTGAGCCGCGAGAGACCCTCGTACAGCACGGCCCTCAGGGCGTACAACCGGTCAGAAGGCAGCGGCAGGGTCGGGTCGTAGCGCGTCTCGGAGGCGGTCGCGCTGATGACCTCCACTCCCTGGGCCTCAAAGATGCCGCGCGCGCGGCGCGAGTGGCTGGGGGTGGTGACGAGCAGCACCCGTGCCCAGCCGCGCGCCGCCGCCAGATCCCGCACGCGGGCGGCCTCGTCGCGCGTGGTGGTGACGTTGTGCAGGGTGACGACCTGCGGGCCGCCCTGCGGATACAGCGCCCGGATGTATTCGCGCTCGATGACGCTCATCTTGGGACAGGTGGCCGAAAAGACATCGGACTGCTCGGAGACCGTGATGGTGGGCGCGTACCCGGCCCGCCACAGCTCCAGGCCGCGCACCAGCCGGGTCAGGCTGCTCGCCTCCAGCGCCCGCGTACCGCACTGCACGCCGCCCCCCAGCACCACGATGGCGTCGGCCCTCTGCGGGGGCTGCGAGACGCTCAGGGCCTGCAGCGGCAGACGCAGCGCGGGCGTGAGCAGGCACAGCGACACGAGCAGAGAGATCAGCCCCGCTCCCACGAACAGCACCCGGCGGCTGGGGGCAAAGGCCCCGGCCAGCCCTGCGGCGCCGATCAGGCCCAGCAGAAGACCCCCGGGGGCGCGCACCTCGCCCAGGAAGGCGGCAAGCACCCCCAGCGCCGCCCCGGTGGCCGCGCCGCCCAGCACCCCGGTCCAGGATGGGCGGTCCCCCGGGCCCCTCCGGCCCCTCAAGGCTCCCCGCGCTCCGGCATGGCCGGACGGCCCAGCGCGGCGGGCAACAGCGCTTCCAGCCCTTTGGCCCCGTCGATGTGCAGTTGCAGGTGGGGAAAGGGGATGTCCATGCCGCTGGCCTGCAGCGCTTCCTTGGCGGCCTCGGTGATCTGCATGGTGACCACCGGATAGGAGGCGATGTTGGCCTCGCTGACCCAGAAACGCATGATCACGTCCACGCTGGAACTGTTCAGTTCGCGGACGAGAACCAGGGGGGCCGGTTCCGGCTCCACCCGGGGATGCTGCGCGAGCACCCCCAGCAGCACACGGCGCACGTCCTCCACCCGCTCCTTGTATTCCACACCGATCAGCACGTTCAGGCGCAGCGGCCCGCCCGCCGAGAGGTTCACCACCACCGCGCCGGCCACCTCCTTGTTGGGAATGCTGACAAATTCGTTGTCGCGGGTGCGGATGCGGGTGGTGCGCAGGGTCAGGCCGCTGACCTGGCCTTCCTGGTCCTTCACGCGGATCCAGTCGCCGATGCGAAAGGGCCGGTCGAGCAGCAGGGTCACGCCGCTGATCAGGTTGGCGAGGATGTCCTGCGCGGCGAAGCCCACCGCCAGTCCCACCACCCCCAGCCCGCCCAGGATGGGCAGCAGGTTCACGCCGAACTGCTGGAAGATCAGGTACAGACCCACCACCGCCCACACCGCCTGAACAACGTTCCTAAGCAGCAGTTCCAGGCTGGCGTCCAGCCCCCAGCGCTCGGTCTGCTGGGACACAAAGCGCTGGATTAGGCCCCAGCCCACGTACAGCAGCAGCAGCAGTGCATAGACCCGGAACACCGCCGGTCCGTACGGAGCCAGCGGCACGAACAGCGCCGAGAGCGAGACAAGCACCAGCATCACCAGGGTCAGGCGCAGGACCGTGCGCAGAATACGGTGGGTCAGGGGCCGGGCGTCGGGGGGGACCATCCGCTTGACCATGCCGTGCAGCAGCCGGGACATTCCCCAGAACACCAGCGAGTAGAGAACCACAAGCGCGAGCGCCACCACCAGCGTTGGGCCGTACTGCAGCGCTGCCTGGACCGCCTCGTTCCAGGCGCCGCGCACGATGCCGGAGATGGTGTCCACACCCAGCAGGCGGGAAGTGTCCACTGCATTTGCCATTGCGGCCAGTCTACGGCGGGGCCAATGCCCGGAGCACGCTTTCTATACTGCCCGCCATGTCCCGCACCGCTTCCGTTCGCAGAAACGTCCTTCTTGCCGCGCTGCTCGCGCTGGTGGCCCTGCTGACGGTTCTGCTGTTCCTTCCCCGTCAGGGGGGAGGCCGGGGCCCCGCCGAAGCCAGCACCGAGGTCCGTTTTGTGCGCGAGATGATCCAGCACCACGCCCAGGCGGTCGACATGGCCACCCGCATCCGCGAGCGCAGCCGGGACGAGGCCGTGCGCACGCTGGCGCTGGACATCATGCTCTCACAGCAGGAGCAGATCGGGCAGATGCGCGGCTGGTTGACGCTGTGGGGCCGGCCCTGGGGTGGGGTGGGCATGGGCGCGCAGCACGCCCTGAGCATGGGCATGGCCTCCCCGGAGCAGGTGGCCGCCCTGGACACCCTGCCGCCCGCCGAGGCCGACGTGGCCTTTTTGCAGCTCATGACCCGCCACCATCAGGGGGCGCTGCAGATGGCCGGGCCCGCCGTGGCCGCGGGCGTGCGCCCCGAGGTGCAGGCGCTGGCCCGCCAGATTCAGGCGGGTCAGGCCGCAGAGGTCAGAACCATGACGGATATGCTGCGGGCGCGGAATGCCGAGCCTCTGCCCCCCCCATCAATGGGCGACATGCAGCACTGAGGAGGGCTGAGCAGGCATGAACAGCACAGGAGGGCGGTGGCCCCATGCCACCGCCCTCCTGTTTTTCGTCATCAGCTCTGTGCTCTGGCCACCTCTACCACTCCTCGTCCAGCACCTCGCTGCGGCCCTCGCGTCTGGCCTTGCGCCGGGCCTCCTTGCCCTGCTTGCGCTTGGGCCGGGGCGGCAGGGCCAGCTCATAGCTGCGCGCCGGGTCGCAGGGAGCCGGGTACTCGCCCAGCGTTTCACCGGGGTCCGCGCTGCGCAGATGGCCGGCGAGGTGCAGGTGGCGCTCGCCGCAGTACGGGCAGTCGTCCACCACCCAGAACATCACGCGCGTGCCCGGCATGTCACGCAGGGTCACGAAGGCGGTGCGCGGGGTGCGGCGGTCCTTTTTGCCCATAGGCACCGAGGCTAGCGCGGCGGCGGCTCCAGATCTGTGGCGTCCCTCAGCGTTCGAACCACGCCGGATCCTTCTGAATCACGCAGAAGCGGTTGCCGTCGGGGCCTGTCAGCACGACATAATCCGCGTCCGGTTCATAGCGCCACTCCACCCGCCGCGCGCCCAGGGCCATCAGGCGGGCCACCTCCGCCGCCTGATCGGCGGCATACAGGTCCAGATGGTGCCGCCGGTGACTGGCCGCCTGGGAAGTCACGCGCTTGAGGGCGAGTTGCACGCCGTGGCCCTCACGGGGCAGAAGTACTGCCCAGTCGGCCTCCGGCGCCTCGCGCGGAACGCAGTCCAGGGCCGCCCGCCAGAAGGCAACCCCGCGCGCCACATCTTCCACTCCCCAGACGATGGAGCCGACCCTCAGCATCCCGCCACCGTTCCCCTGCACCTGCCCGGCACCGGGCGCTACGCCTCCTCTTCTCCGTCCCGCAGGTACGTCACGATGCTGCGGCAGTGGGTAAAGCCCGAGCGGGCGTACAGCGCGCGGGCCGGGCGCATGTGGTCGTGTGCGCGCACCCGCAGGGTCTTGATCTCGGGACGGGTGCGGGCCTCGGCGGCGGCCAGGGCCAGCAGGGCGCGGCCCAGTCCCTGACCGCGCTCGGCGGGGTGAACCGCCAGGTAGGTCACGTCGGCGCGCGCCTGCTCGGCATTGAACTCCAGTTCTGCAAAGGCCACCGGGCGCGCGCCGCGCTGCAAGGCGATCAGGCGCACGTCGTCGTCTGCAAAGTGCGCGTCGTACTGCTCGGGGGTCCAGTCCAGACGGCCAGCCCAGGCGTCCTCGGCGGCGCGGAACAGGGCGCGGTACTCGGCGATGGGCAGGGCATGCACCACCCCACAGTCCGGCGGCACGGCCGCCGCCCGTACCTGGTCCAGCGGCGCGGCGTAAAAGGCCGTGCTGTGCATGGGCGTGAAATCTGCCGCCTCCAGCGCGTCCCGCACAGGCTGGTTGTCGCGGGCGCAGAAGGCGTAAACCGGCAGCCCGTCGGTGTGCCGGGAGGCCTGGGCCAGCAGGGCGCGCAGGTTGCCGCCCTCACCTACCGGTCCCTCCAGCACCAGTCCGTCGCGGAAGGGCGAAAGGGCGCAGTAGGCCTGCACACCGTCCTCGCCCTCATCCACCAGACACACGCTGTCCTCGCATTCGAGTTGCAGTTCGCGCACGTCCCGGGAATCGGGAGCAAAGACCTCGCGCTCGGGGGAATCGTCCATCCAGTGCAGCAGCGCAAGCAGGTCGGGAAGATCGGTGGCCCGCAGGGAACGGATCATGGGGAAAACCTCCAGCTCAGGAGAGGGGCGGCGAGCAGGTAACGCGGTCTGGCCTCGGCTGCCCCCAGCCTAGAAGGTGGCCCGCGCACTGTCTGGTGCGCGCCTTACGCCGCTTCCAGCCCTCTTCGTGCTATGCTCGGCCCATGCCCTGAACAGGGTACGCCGCCTGCCTCCCCACAGACACGAAGCCGTGTTTGAGGGGCCTTTTCCTTTTTTGGGGCCAGGTGACGTTCAGGCCTCCCAGAACAGAAGGAGGGTGGGGAGGCCGGCGGTTTTCGGGAGGTGTTTTCGCCGTGACGAAACAGTCCAGCAAACCACGCGGACCGGACCATGTCCGCCGTGCCAGCCACCGCGACCACTCGCGCCCCACCCAGGAACCCCTGACGGCCCCGCCCCGCCCGGAACTTCAGACCGGCACCGATCTGCTTGCCCTGCGGGCCCAGCTCGCGCGCGCCGAGAAGGCGGCCCGGCGGGCGCCCACCCCGCCTCCCGTCCGCGCGGTGCGCCCGGCCCCGGTCAAACCCCAGCGTGAGGCCGAACTCTCGGGAATCGCCACCGACGACTTCAACGTAGCGCGTGCCCACGCCCGGCTGCGCGAGGCCGTGTACGACGGACGCTACCACCTGTGTCCGCACGCCATCGGCCATGCCCGGGCCGAGGGCTTTCTGGAACACGACATCATGAACGTGCTGCTCTCCGGGCGCGTCCGGGCCGTCTACCCGGAAGACCGGCGCTGGCTGGTCTGCGGGTATTTCGAGGCCTGCGGCGTGGCCCTGCCCCTGCACGTGGTCGTGCAGCACGCCCGCGACGGCCACCTGGATATCGTGACCGCCTTCGTGCCCAAGCACCCGCATCACATCATCAGCCGCGCCCGCCTGGCGGTGATGCTGCGCTACGACGACGAGCGGATCCGCGCCCACACCAGCTCGCCCGGCAGCCGGGCCGGGATGCGGGGCCGGGGACGCTGGAAACGCTGAGCCCTCTTCCCCGGACCCTGCAGACGGCTGGCGTGTTTATTTGCGCCAGCTGCCCAACCACAGGTGCCCCTGATTGGGGTACAACGTGACCTTGTCGACGTAGCAGTACAGCCAGTCCTCGTCCGGCTCGGCGCTCTGCACCAGCGGGTGTTCGGTGGCAAGAAAGTGCGCGCTGGCATGTCTGTTCTTGGATGAGTCACAGCAGCCCACGTGGCCGCACTCCAGGCAGAGGCGCAGATGCACCCAGGAGTCGCCCAGCTTCAGGCATTCCTCACACCCGTGGGCACTGGGGGTAACTTCGCGGATCGAATTGAGGTGGGTGCAGGTGGACATAGGGAGCCTCCTGGCGAGGTCGGACACGAATATGAAGCGTTCCTCAGTGTAGCGCGCCGGGCCTGCACGCGGCCCAGCAGAATGCAGATTCCCGGCAACCGGGACCACTGCCATCCCAGGGGCACTGTCCACACACACAGGCCGTCAGACCTGCCCGCGCCCCCAGCCGGCCTTCATCCGGTAAGCCCGGCACAGTCGGCGGCCCCGGCGGGCGTATGTTGAGCAGGTGTTCGCGCGTGCCCAAGCGTGGCGCACGCGTACCTTCAGCGCGCTGAGCCACCCCCACTACCGCCGTTACTGGTTCTCGCAACTGCTGTCGCTGGTCGGCAGCTGGATGCAGGCCACCGCCCAGCAGTACTTGGTGCTGGAACTCTCGGGCGGCAGCAGCGCGGCGCTGGGCTGGGTCACGGTCGCGCAGTTCACGCCCAGCCTGCTGCTGTCCATGTTCGCCGGGGCCATGGTGGACCGCCTGCCCCGGCGCCGGGTGCTGGTCGCCACCCAGCTCGTGCTGCTGATCACCGGGCTGACGCTGGCGGTCACCACCCATATGGGCGTCGTATCGCTGCCGCTGGTGATGGCCCTGGCCTTCGTCTCGGGCTGTGCCAATGCCTTTGACATGCCCGCCCGCCAGAGCATGGTGGTGGATTTTGTGCCGCGCAGCGCCGTGTCGAACGCGGTGGCCCTCAACAGCCTGTCGTTCAATGTCAGCCGCACACTGGGGCAGGCGCTGTTCGGCGTGGTGGCGGTGCTGGGCATCCGGCTGCTCGCAGGGGGAGACGCGGGCAACATCTCCCGTCTGGCCCTGCCGTTTTACCTGAATGTCACCTCGTTCGCAGCCGTGCTGTACGTGCTCGCCACCCTGCCGTTTCCGGCGCGGGCTGGGGCGCGGCGCGGCCGGGTCCTGGATGACATTGGAGAGGGCCTGCGCTACGTGCGCGGCACCCCCAGCGTGCGCAACGTCATGCTGCTCGTCGGGGCCCTGAGCCTGACCGTGATCAACTTCAATGTGATCATCCCGTACTATGCCCGGGTGGTGTTCGGGGCGCGCGAGGCCACCTTCGGCCTGCTCTCGGCGTCCTTTGGCATCGGGGCGATGGCGGGGGCGCTGTGGCAGGCGAGCAAGCCCAATCCCCTGCGCAACCTGCGCTACGGCGCCGTGATCCTGATCGTATCCAGCGTGGTCCTGGCACTGACCCCCGGGCCGCTGCTCGCCGTACCGGTCTTGGCGGCGTGCGGTTTTGGCATGCTCAGCCTGCTGGTCAGCGCGAACAGCTCCGTGCAGTTGACCATTCCCGACCACCTGCGCGGGCGCGTCATGAGCCTGTATTCCTTTGTGCTCGTCGGCATGGGGCCGCCCGGCGCGCTGCTCGCCAGCCGCCTGATCGACCAGGAGGGCCGCCTGGGCTCGCGCTGGGGCCTGATCACCCTGAGCGTTCTGGGATTGCTCGCCCTGCTCGCGCTGTGGCGCCGACTGCCCCGCCAACTGGTGCCTCCCGAGCCGGCGGAGGGGCCCGAGGTCAAGATCCAGGCGGTTTCCGCCGACTGATCCGGCTTACAGAGGCTGAGGGGGCCACGGGACCGGGGCCCGCGCTGCCCCTCCCATCCGCCTCAGCCCCTGGGCGGACTGTTATGCTGCGTGCATGGTTCCGGACCGACCCTCTGAGCATTCGCACGCGCTGATGACCTGGACGCTGATCGTGATCGGCATCGGCGCGGTCATCGGCATCGGCACCGCCGCCGCGCTGCTGGCGCGCAAGGACAGGCCGCTGCACGACGATCCCGACGCGCCGCTGTTCATCTGACCCGTGTTCATCTGAGTTTCTGCCGCAGGCTGGGGGCAGGCCGAGCGCACCGTCCGGCCTGCCCCCACCTCTGAACCTGTTGCGGTTTCAGAACGGCCAGACACGCGGAATGATCAGCAGAGCCACCACAAAGGTCAGCAGCGTCAGCCCCGAGCCGACGCGCACAAAATCCATGAAGGTGTACCGGCCGGGGCCGTAGACGAGCATGCACGAAGGCTCCAGCGGCGTGATGAACGAATTGCTGGCCGCCACCGTGATGCCAATGATGAAGGGGCGCGGATCGTAGCCCAGGGTCTTGGCCGTGCCGATGGCGAGGGGCAGCATCACCAGCGCCGCCGCCTGGTTGCTCATGGGCTGGGTCAGGGCGACCGTGACCAGGAACAGCGCCGCGAGCAGTCCGTAGGGCCCCAGCGGCTCCAGCACGCCCGAGAGCCCACCGGTCAGGACGCGGGCCGCCCCGGTGGATTCAAAGGCCGTTCCGAAGGCGAGCATGCACGCGACGAGCACGATGATCGGCCACTCGACCGCGCCGTAGGCCTCCTCCGGCGAGATCAGCCGGAAAACCAGACACAGCGCAACGGCAGACACCACCGCGACGGCCAGCGGCACCACCCCGAAGGCCCCCAGGCCCACCGCTCCGACGAACAGCGCCACCGCGAGCGGCGCGCGGCGCGGATCACTCTGCCGGGTGGTCAGGTCGCCCATCACGGCCAGATACTCGCCCAGCGAGGCAATGCGGGCTGCGCCGCCCTGCACGAGCAACACGTCCCCCACCTGCACGCGCAGCCGCCCCAGGCGCTCAAAGTGCCGGGCGCGGCGGTGCAGCGCCAGAACCGAGACCCCGTAGCGTTCGCGGAAGCGGGCCTCCTTGAGGGTGCGGCCCAGCAGCGGCGAGCCGGGCAGCACCACCGCCTCGACCAGCCGCACGTCCCCGTCCTCGCTGGGGACCATCCGCAGCTTCTGCTCGGATTTGCTCACCACGCCCAGGGTGCTCTTGCCCGACAGGATGCGTTCGGTGGGGCCCTCCACCGCCAGCGTGTCGCCTTCCTCCACCACAAACTCGGCGCTGGGAGCGTACAGGGTCTGCGAGCCGCGCCGGACCGCCACCACCGTCAGGCCGTGGTCCCGGCCCAGCCCCGTGCCGCGCAGGGTCTGCCCCACCAGCGGGCTGCCCGGCTGCACCGTCAGGTCGGCCAGATACGCGCGCAGCGACTCCTCCAGCGCAGCGTCCCGGACCGGCAGAAGGCGCGGAGCGATGAAGAACAGGTACAGCAGCCCCACCACCGCTATGGGCAGGCCCACCCAGGCCAGCTCGAAAAAGCCCAGCGGGCGCTGCCCGGCCACCGGCAGCGCCCCGGAGACGACCAGATTGGTGCTGGTGCCAATGATGGTGACGGTGCCGCCCAGAATGCTCGCGAAGGCCAGCGGCATCAGCGCCCGGCTGGCACTGATGCCCGCCCGGCGCGAGACGCCCGCGACCACCGGCAAAAAGACGGCGGTGGTCGCCGTATTGCTTGTAAAGGCGCTGATGCCCGCCACCGTGCCCAGCAGACCGCGCAGCATGGCGCCGGCATTGCGCGCCCGCCGCGCCAGCGTGACCCCGATCCACTCGATGACGCCGGCGCGCAGCAACACGCGGGTCAGGATGAACAGCGAGGCCAGCGTGAGCACCGTGTCGCTGCCAAAGCCGGCAAAGGCCTGCTGGGGCTTGATCAGACCGCTCAGCAGCAGCGCCGCGAGCAGGGCCAGGGCCGTCACGTCTACCGGCAGCCACTCGGTGGCAAACAGCACCAGGGCCACCACAAACAGAATCAGAATCAGCGTGACGGGGTCCACAGCGGGTCACCTGGGGCCGGAAGGGGAAAGAAAGTCCGGCGGCCCACACACCGCACCTTGTCACTGCTGTCCTGGCCGCGCTGGACCTCCTGCCCTCCCGCCAGTGGGCCGTCCTCTCCATCAACGGGTCGGGCGTGGAGGGATCAGATTCTGAAAGTTCGGCAACCTGCCCTCAACCCTCCCGAGTGTGGTGGAGCACCCGCGTTTTCATATGAGAGGCAGCAGAACGCGGGTTTACCCGGAGTTGGGGGTTCGGCCCAGCGTGGCCTTAACGGGCCCCGGTCCGCCCGCCTCTTGTGCCGGGGACCCCGTTCCGTGGCCCAGCGCAAGCCGGGTCAGCGCCCCGGTGAGCACCTGTACGGCGCGGTCATACTCGGCCAGGTCCAGGCGCTCTTCGGGGGTGTGGTCCAGCGAGCTGTCTCCCGGCCCGTAGGCCAGCGTGGGCACCGGCCAGCGCCCGGCCACCACGTTCATGTCACTGGTCCCGGTCTTGACCTTGAACACCGGGGTGCCGCCCCCCGCGCGGATGGCCACCCGCATGGCCCGCGTCAGCGCGTTATCGCGCGGATGGCGCACCGCCGCCTCGTGCCCCACGAACTCCAGGGTCAGTTCGGGCAGGTCGGCGAGCAGCGCTTCCAACGCCCCCTGCGCCCCCTGCGGCGAGAGGTGTGGGGGCAGGCGCAGGCCGAAGGTCCCCGTCGCCCGCTGGATCAGGCCGTCGCCCGCCGCGTGGAGGTCCTGGATGGTCGCCTGCACGGCGTCAAAGACTCCCGGCCCGGCGGCGCTGGCGGCGGCCCAGGTGCGCACCCGGAACCACGCCTCGGTCAGGTCGTCGGCGGCGCTCGTGCCCTCGCCCGCCGTGTGGAAGTTTTCCTTGTGGACCGTGGCCCGCACGACCAGGCGGCCCTTGTAGCCCAGGGTCAGGCCCTCCCAGCCGCTGGGCTCACCGATCAGCACGGCGTCGGGCTGCAGAACCTGCATGATGTGCCGCGCGCCCCGGCTGCTCGGGGCCTCCTCCTCGGTCGCGCCCACGACCACAAAGCGGGCCGCCGCCAGCGCCTCGGGGGGCAGGGCCGCCACCGCCGCCATGAAGGCGCACAGCGGTCCCTTGGCGTCCACACTGCCGCGCCCGTGCAGCACGCCGTGTTCGTCCACGCGCACCGGAATGTCTCCGGGCACGGTGTCCATGTGGCCCAGCAGCGCGACCGTGTAGGCGCCCTTGCCACGCTCGCCCACCGCGTTGCCCGCCTCATCCACGTGGGCCGCAAACCCGTGGGCCGTCATCCAGCCGGTCAGGAAGGCGGCCACCTCTCCCTCGTGACCGGACAGCGAGGGGCACGACACCGCCCCGATCACGAGGTCGCGGGCCGGGCCGCCGGGGAGTGCGCCGGTATGTTGGGACTCCACCGGCTAGTCCTGCGGCGCGCGGGCCATCAGGGACAGCAGCCGACCGATCTCGGCCAGGGCGAGCAGGGCGATGGTTCCCACACCCCCCGCCAGCGCCGTCCACAGAGCCGCCAGCGGCTCGCCGCCCGTGAACTGGAAGAACGCCAGCAGAACGGCCGCGACAAACAGCACCGCTCCCAGGACGCGCAGGCGGCCACTGAAGCCTTCCACCACCGCCGTCTGGCGGGCCAGGGCCGTCTCGCTGGCCACGGCGCTCAGGGCCGTGCCCTCGGCGTGGTCCGGCTGCGCCTCGGCCTCGGCCTCGGTAGCCTCCGGGGCCGGGGGGGTGACCGCTGCGGACGGAGAACCCTGGGGTTCGGCGCGGGAGGACGGCACGCCATCGGGCGCACCTTTGGGCATGGCCGGCGTTCCCTTGCCCAGCGCCACCACCTTGCCGGGGGTGGGCCGGGCCGCCTCGGCGGCGGGCTTACGCACCGGTCCCGGCGAGAAGCTCGAAGAGGAGATCACCACCGGTTGATCGGGGGACCTGCCGTCCTGCACGGCGGGGGCGGGCGCAGGCGGGGTGGACGGATCCGCCTGGGATGAGGTGGCCGGTTCAGGCGGTGCAGCCGGCGCGGACCCGAAGGTCTTGGCGCCGCCCACCGTGGGCGTGGGCGAGGGGGACAGGTCCTTGGCGCGGGCGGTGGCGTCGCGCACCCCCTTGAAGAAGTCCTGCACCTGGGCGACGTCAAAGCCCAGCAGGCTGGCGGTCAGGGCGGTGCCGGCGGGCGTCTCGACGCGCAACAGGCCCTCCTGGTCACTGTGGATGCGGGTCAGGTCACGCAGGGTAACCCGCCGCGTTCCGCCGTCATCCTGATAGACCAGCATGTCGCCGGTCAGCACGAACAGCGCGTCGTCACGCTCAAGAGATGTCAGGGCCTGGGCATGGATTCCACTGGCCTTCAGGGCCGACTGGGCACGTTCACTGGGGGCACGCTCGGTCATGTTCACTCCTCGGGGTCTCAGCATACCGAGTTCGGGCCGTCGGGCGGAGCGGCTGCCCGGCCCGGCCCACCAGGGAGCCCCCACCGGGCAGCCTAAAGGGGACTGTACGCCCCCCTCACCCGGACCCCAGGGCGTAAGGGCACACTGCAGGAATGACCGACTCCTCGAACCGTTACGGCAACGACCCTCTCGGCAAGAGCGTCGAAGAAGTCGAGAACGACAGCGGCAACCGCGTGAACTCTTCGGTGGAAGGCGAGCGGGTGCGCCACGACCACGACGGCGCGGCCGTGCTGCCGACGGTCGTGAATGGAACCACCAGCGGGGTGGTGCCGGCCATCCTCAATTCCGATGAACTGGTCGACGACGGCGGCGCACATGACGACGCACGCCGCCGCAATACCGAGACCAGCGAGACCTGAAACCGCCGGGGTCTGCGACAACCCACACCTCCCAGGCCCAGAACCCCGGTTCTGGTCTGGGGGTTTTTTGACACTGCCGTTATCCCGCGCCCAGATCACGGGGGCGGTAGGTAACGGCCTCGGCCAGGTGGGTCTCGCGGATGTCCTCGCTGCCGGCCAGATCGGCCACGGTCCGGGCCACCCGCACCACCCGGTCAAAGCCCCGTCCGGTCAGGCCCAGCTGGCGGGCCGCCGCCCGCGCAAAGGCCTCGGGGCCGGAGGCCAGGGCGGCGTGCCGGCGCAGGGCCTGACCGGAGAGGTCGCTGTTGCGGGTGCCCTGACGGCTCAGCATGCGCCCGCGCGCCTGCACCACCCGCTCGCGGACCGGCGCGGACGGCTCGGGTTCGGGGGCGCGGGTCAGTTCGTCAACCGTCAGGCGCGGCACCCGGCACACCAGATCCAGCCGGTCGAGCAGCGGTCCGCTGATCCGCGCGGCGTAGCGGGCCCGCTCGGAGGGCGTGCAGCTGCAAGCCTTTTCCGGATCGTTCAGGTGACCGCACGGGCACGGATTCATGGCCGCGATCAGCTGAAAGCGCGCCGGATACTCCACGGTGGCCCGCGCCCGGCTGATGGTGACGGTGCCGTCCTCCAGCGGCTGGCGCAGGGTTTCCAGGGCCTTGCGGCTGAATTCGGGAAACTCATCGAGAAACAGCACGCCGCGGTGGGCCAGACTGACCTCGCCGGGACGCGGCACGCTGCCGCCGCCGATCAGGCCGGCGTCCGAGACGGTGTGGTGGGGTGCCCGGTACGGAGCACCCAGATTCAGAGCGCCGCGGGTGGTCAGCAGGCCCGCCGCCGAGTGGATGCGCGTGACCTCCAGCGCCTCGGCCCGCGACAGCGGAGGCAGCAGCCCCGGCGCACGGCGCGCGAGCATGGTCTTGCCGCTGCCCGGCGAGCCCACCAGCAGCAGATTGTGGCCGCCGGCCAGCGAGATCTCCAGCGCCCGGCGGGCCGCGCCCTGTCCCTTGAGGTCCGCGAGGTCCAGGTGCCGTCCCTCAGGGTCGTCCGCCTCGGGCGGCGGGGTGACGGGAAGGAGAATCTGCCCGCTGAGATGGCGCACCGCGTCCAGCAGCGTGGGTGCGCCGTAGACCCTCAGGCCATCGATCAGGGCGGCCTCGCGGGCGTTGCCGTGGGGCAGCAGGGCAGGCAGGCGCAGCGAGTCGGCGAGCAGCGCGAGGTTGACCGCCCCCGCGATGGGCCGCAGGCTGCCGTCGAGCGCCAGTTCCCCGGCACACACCAGACCGTCCAGCGCACCTGCGGGCAGCAGGTCCTGAGCCGCGAGCAGTCCCAGCGCAATGGGCAGGTCGTACAGCGGCCCTTCCTTGCGCAGGTCCGCCGGGGCCAGGTTCACCGTGATGCGCGCCGCCGGAAACGGCAACCCGGCGTTGCGCACCGCCGCCCGCACCCGCTCGCGCGCCTCGCTGACCGCCTGATCGGGCAGCCCCACCACCGTGAAGGCCGGCAAACCCGGCGATACGTCCACCTCCACCTCGACCGGCACGGCGTCCACCCCGATCAGCGCCACGCTGCGGGCACGGGCCAGCATCAGAACGGTCCGGCGCGGTGACGGACGCCGTGAAGGGCGCGGCAAAGGCAGAGGCTCACGCCTCCGAGTTTACCAGAGGCTTCCTGCCGGACAGCAGAAAAAAGCCGCCCTGGAGGGACGGCGCTGGGGGATGACGGGGGGGGTCAGCTCCGGACCGCTTCCTCGCCCTTCTCCAGATTCACAGGGTCCAGATTCGCGGGTCGGGAGGCCACCTCGGTCCCGGCCGGCACCGGGGCCACTGAACTGGGCGTGACGCTGGCGGCAGCGACCGGCTGGGGCGGCACCGAGGCGTGGATGGTCTGCGTGGGGGTTGCGGCGGGAGTATTCAGGCCGCCCTCGAACTCTTCCTTGAGGCCCTGGGTGCTCTTGCGGAATTCACGCAGGCCCGCGCCCAGGCTCTTGCCGAGTTCGGGCAGCTTGCGGGGCCCAAAGACCACCAGGGCGACAATCAGGATCACGATCAGTTCTGCGGGTCCAATGTTGGGCATGTGTACCTCCGTGTCGGACGGAGCCGGATGTGGGTGGGGGGTGGAGGCGGCGTCCTGAGGTCAGTGTAAGCCCGCCCGGTGAACTGGGGGTCAGAGGCCGGTGAGCGCCGGTGAAGGTCGGTCCCGGTAGGCGCGCAGCGTGCCGTCCATGAACGCCACGTACAGCGTGCCGGCGGCGGCGAGCGGGGTGGCCTGCACGCCGGTCGTTTCCTGCCGGGACCAGCGCAGCGCCCCCGTGCGGATGTCCAGCGCACACAGCTGGCCCGCCTCACACGCCAGAAACACCACGCCCGCGCTGATCACCGGGCTGGCGGTCACGCGGCCCGCCATGCGGTGCGCCCACAGGTCCTCGCCGTCGTGCAGGCGCA
This sequence comes from Deinococcus aerophilus, assembly GCF_014647075.1. NCBI lineage: Bacteria > Thermotogati > Deinococcota > Deinococci > Deinococcales > Deinococcaceae > Deinococcus > Deinococcus aerophilus. The sequence continues at coordinate 63,468 of NZ_BMOM01000017.1, forward strand.
GAGCGCGCACGGTTCCGTCCCAGCCGGCCAGAATCGCCACTCCCTCCGCGCCCGCGGCCCCGGCGCGCGTGACGGCGGGCGAGGCCCATACCTCGTCTTCCAGGTCGTAGGTCCACAGAATGGGGTCGCGGCCTTTCAGGGCCGCGCGGCCCGAGGCGGCGCTCAGGGCCAGGGCATGCACCTCGCCCTCCCAGGTCGCCACCACCAGCGTCGCCTCACCGGCCCCGGTGGGCAGCAGCGCGGGGGTTCCGTGTACCGTGCCGACCTCGACCTTCCACAGCGGGCTGCCGCTGCGGGCATCCAGGGCATGCAGCCAGCCGTTCTCGTCACACACCAGGGCCGCGCCCGCCCACACCAGCGGGCTGGCCGCCACCGGGCCGTCGGTGCGGTAGGCCCACGACAGTTCGCCGCTGCGGGCGCTCAGGGCGTGCAGGTGCCCGTCGCGGCTGGACGCGAGCACCTGCCCGGCCCACAGGGTCGGGGCGCCGGTCAGTTCGGCGCGCGCCTGATGCCGCCAGACCTCCGCGCCGCTGTGCAGGTCCACCCGCCGCAGCGTGCCGTCCCAGGCCCCAAAAAAGATGTGCCCGCCGTGGAAGGCCGCCGGAGCCGTGACCTCGTCGCGCGCGGCGTAGGTGGCAAAGGGCCGCCCCGAGGCGTGGGTCAGTACAAGTTGCCCCCCACGCGTGCCCACCGCAACCAGATCGCCCTCTCCCACCACGGCGGCGGGCCACGTCACCTCACCGGGCAGCGGCACGCTCCAGACCTCGTTCAGGCTGGAAACGCGGGCGGGGCCGTCGGGGTGTTCGCCGGTCCGGGCGCGGCCACCGCGGTACTGCCCACGCGCGTGGGCCGTCCATACGTCGCGCCGGGCCAGGGCCCACAGATGGGCCAGGGCCTCGCCGGACTCCGGACGGTCTTCCGGCTTCTTTTCCAGCAGCGAGAGCAGGACCCGCGCCACGGCGTCGGGAACCGCCGGATTCAGCTCGCGCGGATCGGGGGGACGCTCGTAGACATGCTGATACAGCACGCTCTGGTCGCTGTCTCCCACAAAGGGTGGGCTGCCACACGCCACCCGGTACAGCACTGCCCCCAGCGCGTACAGGTCACTGCTGGGGCCGACCCCGATGCCGCGCGCCTGCTCCGGGGCCATGTAGACCGGCGTGCCCAGCGTGACCCCCGAGCGCGTCAGGTGCCGGGTGTGGTCCGACAGGGCCACCAGTCCGAAATCCATGATGCGCGGCAGTCCTGCGGCGTCGAGCAACACGTTTCCAGGAGTCAGGTCACGGTGCGTGATGCCCTGCCCATGAATAAAGTGCAGGGCCCGCGAGGCGAAGGCCGCCGCCGTCAGAAAGCGGGCCAGCGAGGTGGGCGCGTCTTCCAGCGGCCCCAGCGCCGTGATGGGCCCGCCGGTCATCAGGGGCATGCTGAAGAATGGCCGTCCATCGGCACCCTCCTCGCTGCCCAGATCCAGCACCGGAATCACGCCCGGATGGGTCAGGCGGGCCAGTGTGCGGACCTCGCGCAGAAAGCGCTGTTTGTCCGATTCGGGCACGTGGGCGTGCATCACCTTTACGGCCACATCACGGTCCAGCAGAAGGTCGTGGGCGCAAAAAACGCGGGCGCTGCCACCCTCGCCCAGGGCCGAGCGCAGGTCATAGCGCCCGGCCAGTTGCGTTCCCACCTCAAGCGGCATACCGGGGGAGTCTAGCGTCCAGGGCCGCGGCCCGGCCGTTCATCCGCGCCGAGCGGGCAAGACCGGTCCGCCCAGGAACTGGTGCGAATCCAGTTCCTGGGCGTCCGGGGTCTGGCCGGGTTCAGCGGCGCTCGACCCGGATCTCGGTGCGGTGGCCCTTGCGTTTGACGCTCAGCTCGGCACGGTCGCTGCTGCCGCGGCGGTATTCACTGCTGATCTCGTTTTTCTTGGACTTGAGTTCTACCTGCTGATAGCCCTCGGCCTTCAGGAAAGCCGCGTAACGCTCATGCAGTCCACGCAGGTCGGTCGAGCGGGTGTCCAGCGTGGTTTTCCACTCGCGTGACACACCCCAGGGGCCCTGAGTCGCGGCGGGGGCACCGGTCAGCGGCGCGGCGTTCCGCGGCGGCGCAGCGACCGGAGCCGGCGCCGCGCTTACATGGGGGGTCACCTGATAGTAGGCCGTGGCGCTGTGCCAGGTGTTCTGCGCGACCGGCGTCACCACGATGCTCAGCGCCTGCGCCAGCCCCTGCTGGCCCTTGACCTGCACGTCGGCAAAGCTGTTGTTCTGTGCCTTGAAAGTGGCGATCTGGTCGAGCTTGAGGGGAGTTTTGCTCGCCAGGGCCAGCACCTTGTTCACGCCATACGGCGCGGCGATGTCGAAGGTGAAGGGATCGCCGGCAGCGGGAAAGACCTTGACCGCATTGGCCTTCACGAAGTTGGCGCCGCCCTGATACCGGTTGGGCAGAATCAGGTCAACCTGACCGCTCGGATCCACATTGAACAGATAGACATACGCGTCCTGCGAGACGCTGGCATACAGCCGGATGCGGTCGCCGGGCGTGTAGGCCGGAATCTTCTGACCGCTGACGTCGCGGTCGGTCCATACCCGCACCTTGAGGTCTCCCGGCACCGGGTTCACGATGATGCTCTGCGCACTGATCTGGGGCGCGGCCAGGCCCATGCTGCCCAGGCCCAGCACACTGCTCAGGAAAAGAAAGACTTTCATGGGCCCACTGTGGCGCGGGGGAATGACCGCAGCCTGATCCGGGGGCGGCGCCCTCGTCCCGCCCTCGGGCCTTCAGTGCTCACCCACTGCGCCCCAGCGCGGCCCCTCCCGGTCCTTGGCGCCGTTCCCTTCCCTGTTCCTCACCGGGTCCGCTGCCCCCCCAGTGGGGTGCCCCGCTTGAGCCCAGGGGCCGCCGCCCGCTAGAGTAGGGGGGTGTTCCCGCCCAACCTGGCCCCCCGGCGCACCCTTACCCGTGTCCGGCTGATTCCATCTGCGCTGATCGCCCTGTTGATCGGGGCGGCCTCCCTGGGCGCGGCTGTCCGCCCGTCCGCGATTCCCGCCACGCCGCCCAAGGCGGCGGCGCTGCCCGCCTTTCCATATGTCCACGGTGCGCGCCCCATGCCCCGGGCCCTGCCGGGCGAACGTACCGTCTTCACGCTGGAGGGCCCCTCGGGCGAACAGGACCTGACCCTGCGGCAGCTGCAGGCCCTGCCGGCCGTACGGTACGCCACCACGCACCTGCAGCTGAAACGCACCCTGACGTATCAGGGCGTGCCGCTGCGGGATCTGGCGGCGCGCGGCGGCTTTGCCGGCAAGGACCTGCGGATCTCCGCGAGCAACGGCTTCTCGGCCGTGATCCGCGCCGCGGATTATCTGAAAGAGCCGATCATGCTTGCCTACCTGCAAGACGGTCAGCCCATCTCGATTCTGGACAAGGGTCCGCTGACCGTGGTGCTGCCGCCCGGGCCGACCCGCTTCACGTCTCCCACCTACGCCTCGGCCTGGGTGTGGTTTGCCGTGCGCGTGGCTCCCGTTCCATGAGCGCCGCGCCGTGAGGCCTCCGTCATGAGGCGCTGGGGTGCGGGGCGGCGCGGCGGGGCCGGGCGCGGGCGAAAGTGGCCCCGCCCCACCACGGTCCTGGAGGTATCGCTGGCCACGCTGCCCGCCGCCATCACGGTCGTGCTGCTGCTGCTGGTCACCCAGCCTGCGGTGCAGGCCCTGCTGCACCACGGCGCGGGCTGGCCGCCCTACGCCTACCAGGGACTGGCCCAGGACGTGCAGGCGTATCAGGTCGCGCTGCTGAGTCCGGAACTGTCGGCCGGGGAACGCCGCGAATTCCGCGACCGCGCGCTGTCGAGCGCCCGCAACCCCGCCCAGTTCACGCAGCTGGACAGCATCCAGGCCCTGGGCGAGGCCCGGCTGGCCGTGATTGAGCGCTACCTGCTCGAGGAAACCCCCGAGGCCGCCGCCCGGGCCACGCGCGAGGCCGTGGGACTGAGCGCCCAGGCCGGAGAGTATGCCCGGGCCACCGAACAGCGGTACATCGGGGCGCTGCAGTTCATGCGCCGGGCGCTGTTTACCACGGCGCTGCTGACCGGCGGCCTGAGCGTGCTGCTGACCCTGCGTGCCGCGCGGCTGCGCCAGGACGAGCAGCGACGCCGCAAACGCCGCGAGGCGCGGCAGCAAGAAGCGCTGAACCTGGCCAGCCACGAACTGCGCCGTCCCCTGCAGTCGCTGCTGCTCGCCAGTGACCTGCTGCGGCAGGCCGATACCCCCCAGCAACAAACGCACCTGCTGGGCCTGATCGAGGACAGCGCCGCGCAGCTGGCAAGCCGCGCCGACCTGACCCGCCTCAACGACCTGTATCTGGACGTGACCCTGCGCGTGCAGCACACCGACCTGCGGCCCCTGATCCAGCGCTTTGCCGCCACGCGGGTGGCCGTGATCACGCCCGAGGAGCCGGTGGTGTGGCCGGTGGACCCCGACCGCCTGAGACAGATCATCGAGAATCTGGTGGAAAACGCCCTGCGCTACACCGACGATCTGGTCGAGGTCACGCTGCGTGGCGGCCCGCCGGTCATCGAGGTCCGGGACCACGGCTCCGGCCTCAGCGACGGCCTGCGGGACCGGGTCTTCGTGCCCTATGAACAGGGGCCGCAGGGCCTGCGGATGGGCCAGGGTCTGGGGCTATCGCTGGCGCGGCGCTATGCCCGTGCCCACGGCGGCGACGTGACCCTGACGAATGCCAGCGGCGGGGGCCTGCGCGCCACCGTTCACCTGGGACAGCCGCTGGCGGTGCTCTCGGAGCACCATGGCGCGAAGTCCCTGGCCTGAGCCTCAGTTCACGTCGGCCACGTCCGCGAGCAGTTCGGCGAGCTGCTCCTTGGCGCGGAACACCCGGCTCTTGGCCGTGCCGACCGCCACGCCCTGAATGCGGGCGATGTCGTCGTAGGGCAGGTCCTCTACAAAGCGCAGCACGACCGCCTCGCGGTATTCCGCGGGCAGGCGCAGCAGGGCGCGCTGCACGCGGTCCTGCGCGTCGGCGCTCTCGGCGGCCCCCACCGGCGAGCGGGCTTCAGAGGCGACCTCGAAGCCCACGTCCTCGCGCGCCTGCTCCAGGCTGAAGCGCTGCAACTGCTTGCGGCGGTGCGACTCGATCTGGGTGTTGCGCGCCACCTGATACAGCCACGGCAACACCCGCTCGCCGGGCCGGAAGGTGCGGATGCTGCGCCACGCCCGGTAAAAGACCTCCTGGGTCAGGTCCAGCGCGTCCTCGCTGTTGCCCTCCAGCCGGTACAGGTAGCCGTACATGCGGCCCTCGTACTCCTGCACGAATGCGTACCACGCGGCCTCCTCCCCGGCCATCAAGCGGGTCAGCAGTTCCGGCGAGATCACGTCGGGCGCGGCAGGGGGAACGGCAGGGTCGGTCGGCGAGGTCACGTCCTGCACACCATACCGTCCCGCCGCCACCCACGCGGCAGCACACGCCGGCCCGCCCACTTCCGCCGCGACCACGCTAGGATGCACCCCGCACCGGCCATGTCCGCTGCCCCCCACCATGACGACCTCTCCCCCACCCCCCGACCCCGGCGGCCTGTCCGCTGGCCTGCAGGCGATGCTGCCCGACCTGAGCGTGGGGGCCGTCCTCGGCTTCGCCACCGGCGTGGCGCTGCGGGCTGTGGGGCGCATCGTCCTGATTGTGATGGGCCTGCTGTTCATCGCGCTGCAATTGCTCGCGTATTTCGATGTGGTCAGCATCAACTGGCTGCACCTGCAGGCACTGGCCGAACCGCTGCTGCGCCAGGGCAGCGAGAACGGCGCGGCGTGGCTGGGCCGCATTCTGGTCGCCAATCTGCCCTTCGCCGGAGCCTTCACGGCGGGGCTGCTGCTCGGGCTGCGGATGCGCGTTTAACCGCCAGGCATCCGCAGCGCCGGTTCACGCCGTGTCGCGGATGATCAGGCGCGGCTCGAAGCGGCGGGCGCGGGGCGGCCCGGGGTATCCACTCAGGCGCGAGAGCAGCAGCCCCGCAGCCTCGTAACCCATGCCCTCGACCGGCTGGTGCAGGGTGGTCAGGCCCCGTGCGGCGGCCCACGGCTGATCGTCAAAGCCGATGATCCGCACGTCACGCCCGGCCGTCAGGCCGCGCACCCGCACCTCGTCAAGGAGTGCCCCGGCCAGCAGATCGGCGGAGGCGAACACGGTGCAGGGCAGGCCACCCGGCGCGGCCTGCACCCGGTCCAGCAGGGTAGCGGCGGTGTTGCGCGCTGCGAGCGTGTCGAAGCTGGAGGTGTACTCGGCCTCCACCCCGCGCCCGGCCGCCGCCAGCGCTCCCAGAAACCCGCTGCGGCGGTCCTCGAAGACGCGGGTGGTGAACAGCTGATCCAGCTCGGTCTCGACCCAGATGGCGTACAGCGCCCCGGGCAGGGCGGCGGCGTACTCCCCGGCCAGCCGTCCTCCGGTCACGTTGTCCATGAAGGAACAGTCCACGTTTTCTGCGAAGGCGTCCACCAGGACGGTGGGCTGCTGGGTGCGCAGGCGGCGTTCGTGGAACACCTCGGTCAGGTTGTAGGTCGCCATCACCAGTCCGTCGGCCTGATACGCCAGGGTATGCGAGGCCAGGTAGCGTTCCAGCCGCGAACGGTCGAGCAGCGGAAAGATCGCCACGTCGTAACGCGCTTCCTGAAAGGCTGTTTCCAAGCCGTCGAGCAGCCGCGTATAGAACTCGGTGGTCAGCACCGGCAGCAGCACGCTGATGGTGTAGCTCTTGCCCCCCGCGATGCGCCGGGCGTGTGGGTTGGGGGTGTAGTCGAGATCGGCGATGGCCTTGAGGACCGCTTCCCGGGTCGCGCTCTTGACCGCCGCGTGGTTGTTCAGCACCCGTGAAACGGTGCCAACACCCACGCCGGCCTGCCGGGCAACATCCTGAATGGTGGGGGTACGCATGGTAGGCCGACAGGATACCCTGTTTGGTGGAAGCGGGTTCCAAATCCTGTTTCGGCGGCGCACGGTTCCTGATGCGGGGGACAATCCGGCCCCGCCCGCGCGCCTAGACTGACCGGGCAGACGACGTGGCCGCCCTGCAGGCCACCGCCCCCGTGTTCAAAGGAGTTGCCCATGCCCCACTTCAGAATCTCCCGGCAGGTGCTCGCGGCCACCCTGGGTGCCGTGGCCATCGGCCTGAGTGCCCTGGCCCTTTCTCCCGCACCGTCCCACTCCACTCCGGCGGGGCACAGTCCGACCGCAGGGGCCCATGCTCCGGCCCAGCACACCGCCCCGGGAACGTTGCCGCTCCAGGCACAGGGGGCCACGGTGGTCGCCGTACCTCCGGTGATCAAGGAAACCAGCGTGTTCGCCACGCTGATCAATACGGGCCAGACTCCCATTGTTCTGAAGGGCGCATCTGCCGAAGTGGCGGCCCACGGCATGCTGATGGTCACGGCGTCCCAGTCGGGCATGGTGGGCATGAGCATGACCCCAACCCTGACCGTGCCCGCCGGGGGCCGGCTGGTCCTGAGTGCCACGGGCAGCCACCTGATGCTGATGGGGCTCAAGCGGCCCCTGAAGGTCGGGGAAACCCTGAGGCTGACCCTGAGCGCCGCCGATGGCCGGACCTTCTCACTGAACGCCACCGTCAGGAAGCCCTGAGCATGACCGAGATGCCTTCCACCGCCGGGGTCGCATCTGAGGGTCGCAGCGCCACGCGCCCGTGGTATGTCTCGGCGCTGCTCGCCGTGGCCGCCGTCGCCCTGCTGCTCGGCGGGGCCTGGGGCTTTGCACGCCTGAAAAGCCCGTATCCCTTTTACGGCACTGCCTACGGCCCGGACGTATCGGCGGCCCGCTTCAGCGGCACCGACCAGAACGGGCGGCCCTTCGCGTTCGTCCCGGAGCAGCAGGCGGGGGTCACGGCGCTGTTTTTCGGCTTCACGCACTGTCCCAACATCTGCCCGCTCACACTGGCGTATCTCGACAAGGTCCGGGCCGCCCTGCCCGCGGCGGAGCGCGAACGTTTCCGCACCGTGCTCGTCAGCGTGGACCCGGCCCGCGATACCCCCGAACGCCTCAAGGCCTACGTGGAGTATTTCGGTCAGGCAACCGGCGTGCATATCCCCGAGCCCGCCCTGAGTCAGGTGGCCCGCGACTACGGCGTCGGGTATCAGCAGGTGGACGTGAAGGGCGCGGACTATCAGATCAACCACACCACCGCCACCTACCTGATTGACTCGGCGGGCAAGCTGCGGGTGCTGTGGGACTACTCGCAGTTGCCGCAGGTGGAGCGCGTGGTGGCCGATGTGCGGTATGTGCTGGAGTCTTCTGGGGAACAGGCACAGGGAGCGGTCCAGTGACTGCTCCTGCGCCGATCAACCTCGACCCCACGCTGAGCGATCTGCTGGTCCCGGCCCCGGATGTGCTGTTTCTGATTCCTACCCTGCTGGTGCTGGCCGTGTATGTCTGGCGTTTTGCCGTCTCCCGCCGTACCCCGGAGGGCCGGGAGCGCTGGCCGCTGTGGCGGGCCGCCCTGTTTGCCGCCGGCATGCTGCTGCTGCTCATCACCACCCAGAGCCGCGCCGCCACGCTGACCGGCAGCAGCATGGCGCTGTACATGGGCCGCCTGATGGTGCTCGCCGAGATCGTGCCGCCGCTGCTGGTGCTGGGCATCCCGCGCGGCATCCACATGAATCCGCGCGGCGCCGTGGCGCGGGTGCTGGGGGTACTGCTCGACCCGTGGGTGGCGCTGGCCGTGTGGGCCGCCGTGATCATCTTCTGGAATGTGCCCGCCGGCTTCAACGCCAGCGTGGTGACGAACACCGCCGCCGCGCTGCTGCCCGCGCTGTACCTGCTGAGCAGCCTGCTCGTCTGGAGTGTGATCCTGCGGCCCCTGCCGGGCGTGCAACCCGCCGGAATAGGGTCACGTGGGGGCTTTGGTCTGCTCGCCGCGCTGCCCATGATGGCCGTCGCCTCGGTGTGGCTGTACGCGCCGCGGGTGCTGTACACGCCCTACGTGAACGCGCTGTGTCTGTGGAACCTCTCGCCGCTGCAAAACCAGCAGCTGTCGGGCTGGATCATGATGCTGGCCGGACTTCCGGCACTGGCCCTGGCGTTTATCCAGCTGTTTCAGTGGCTGGTGGAGCTCACGGGCGGCAACGAGGCGGCGCGCTAAACCCGGCACATGGGCGGGCCGCCGGCCACTCCAGCCCCCCCGGCCACCGTGCGTTTTCGGTTGCCCACTGCCCCTACAATGCCGTCCATGAGCGACATTCTGAGCGGCTGGACGCCCGCCCCCTCCGGCTACAAACACGTGGTCAGCGTCAGCCTGGGCAGCAGCAAGCGCAACGCCCGTGAGGAAGTCACCGTGCTGGGCCAGCCGTTCATCCTGGAGCGCATCGGCACCGACGCCGACAGCAAAAAGGCCGCCGAACTGTTCGGGGTACTCGACGGGCGGGTGGACGCCTTCGGGCTGGGCGGGGCCGACCTGTACGTGATTGCCAACGGCAAGCGCTACCAGTTCAACAATGTCAAGAAACTGGTGGCGAAAGCCAGGACGACCCCGGTGCTGGACGGCAGCGGCCTGAAGAACACGCTGGAGCGAGACGCGATTGCCCAGCTGGACCCGCTGCTGAACTGGCGCACCCAGAAGGTGCTGATGGTCAGCGCTGTGGACCGCTTCGGGATGGCCGAGGCGCTCGCCCAGCACGGCGCAGACATCGTGTTCGGGGACGTGGTGTTCGGCCTGGGCATTGACCGGCCGCTGAGGTCGCTGGGCGCGCTGCGCAACGTGGCGCGCGTGGTGCTGCCCGCCATCACCAAGCTGCCGCAGGACTGGTTCTACCCCACCGGGGCCAAACAGGAGAGCAGCGTGCAGGGCAAGGGCACCAAGTATTACGCCTGGGCCGACGTGATCGCCGGAGACACCCACTACGCCAAACGCTACGCTCCGCATGACCTCAGCGGAAAGACCATCCTGACCCAGACCATCACCGAGGCCGACCGGGCCTGGATGAAGGACCGCGGCGTGGCCCGCCTGATCACCACGACGCCGCGCATGGGCAGCCGCAACTTCGCCACCAATGTGCTGGAAGCGTTCTTCGTGGCCCTGAGCGGCAAGAAAGAAGCGCTGAGCGAGGCGGAATACCTGCGGTACATTCGTGAAGTGGGGTTCAGACCGGAAGTCAACGAGCTGTAGGCCACAGGAACGCTGTTGCCCGGAGGCCGCCTCCCCCGTCACCCAGACCTTACTGTTCCAGGCCCGCCCCTGCCGTGGGTGGTCTTCAGCGGCACTGCCCCAACAAAAACCTTCAGGTTCGGTTGACGTAAGCCCCCGGTCTGTTTCGCAGCCGTTACGGTGAAGGTCTAGCCCGGAGGTAACCCATGAACTGGAAAGCGGTCCTGATCACCACCCTTCTGATTGCTTCGGCGGGCCCCGCATCCGCCCAGACCACCAACATGCAGAACACCGGCATGCAGACCAACAGCGCCCTGCCCGCGAACACGCCCGCTCCGCTGCTGAGCGGCACCACCGACGGGCTGGCCTGGGGCCTGTATCCAGGCGGACTGACCGATCTGCAGGAGGGAGAAAACCGCCTGCGTCTGAGCGCCCCGGCGAATGCCCGAGTGCTGGGCACCCGCTATAACGGCGGAGACCGTCCCGCCGCACTGATCACGTACCGACCCCCAGGCGGTCTGGACGCCCGCAGCGCCCTGGCCTTTGCCACCAATCAGTTGCAACGCCAGGGCTTCGACCTGACCTCACGCGCGTATCCCGACAGCAACCAGGCCCGCGCGCTGCTGCGCCGCCAGGAACGCCTGATTGAGGTCCAGATTCTTCAGGGAGCCACGGGCAACCTGCAGGTGCTGTATCTGTTCCGGGGCGGCAATCTGCCCCAGCGTCTGCTGGTGGATCAGGCCCCGAGCAACCTGCAGGTCTACGCCGAACCCATTGATCTGAAAACCGTGGCGACCGTACCGGGCCGGATCTTCCTGACCCCACCGGGCGACGTGTTGGTCGACATCACCAGCTACCGGGATGCCACGGTGAGCATGCTGTTCTTCGGCGATTACACCCTGCAGCAACTGGAGGATTTTTACCTGCCCTTTTTCCTCCAGCAGGGCTTTATTGAAACCACCCAGCAAGACCTTGGCGGACAGGCCCGCACGTATCAGATCTCCCGCGACGGCAACACCTACCTTCTGACCCTGAACGCCTCGGAAGCCACCAGTCGGGCGCGGGTCACGCTGGCCGCGCAGTAATCCGGCGCAGTAATCCGGCCGTCACCCGCCTTTGCACGCCCGCGTCCTGAAGCGGAGGTGGGAAAGGCTCCGTTCTGTACACCCCCGGGAGATCCCTGATCATGCTCTTGAAGGCCAAACACCGTTCTGCCGTCGCCGGGCTGTCCGTGGCCCTGGTGTTGATCGCCGTGGGCTGGGGCTGGCTGGCCCGTCAGTATTCTGAGACGTGGTGGTGGGTCGCGACCATTGACCTGATGCCGCCCCAGATGCTGATGGTGGCGTTCGCGGCACTGGCCTGGGCGGCCTGGCGGGAGCGGCGGCTTCTCTGGGTGTTGTGGAATGTCGTTTTCGCCGCCGCCTTTCTGGTGCTGCAGGTGGGGCTGGTGGTTCCCCTGGGCCGCGTGGCCCAGGCGGAGGCTCCTCCCTCCGCCCTGACCCTGATGACGCTCAATACCTGGGACGCCGCCGCACAGGCCAGCGAACTGGCCGGAATGGCGCGGCGCCAGGGGGCCGACATCATCGCGCTGCAAGAGGCCCGCAAGAAAAATCAAGACGGCTCCGCCTATGCCGCCAGCCTGCGCGCCGCCTTTCCGGGATGGACCCTGGTCCGCCAGGGCGAGTTGCTGACCCTGTCGCGGCTGCCTATCGTGAAGACGTCGGTGGTGGCGCTGCAGGACTCGCGCCATCTGCTGCTGGTGACCCGGATCCAGACGGACAGCGGGCCCCTGACCGTGGTCAACGTTCATCTCCCCACGCTGGCACTGCTGCCGAGGGCCCAGCTGCCCGGCGATCCCAAGACGTTACGCGAACGGGTCAAGTGGCGTCTCGGCATCCGTCAGGCATTGCCCCGGGCGCTGGACTCCGTGCAGGCCGATGCTGCCGGTCCTCTGGTCCTGGCCGGCGATCTCAATGCCCCCGCGTGGGGAGAACTGCATGCCTTGCTGCGACAACGTGGCCTGCAGGACGCTTTCCGGGAGGCTGGCTCTGGCTTTGGCTTTACCTTCCGTGCCGGCCTGGGGTTCTTGCGGCTGGACTATGTCTGGGGACAGGACGTCCGGTTTATCAAAACGCGTGCGCTGTCCGATGGAGTGACCAGCGACCACCGCGTTCTGCTGGTGCGGCTTGCACTGCCGGCAGAGCCGACGACCGCCCGCCACACCCGGCCCTAGGACCCCAGCCACTCCCGCCTCTCCGGAAACTGCACCGAGACGCGCAGCAGTTGCATCAGCGCGGTGCCGGGGCGGGCGTACAAGGGGTCCGTTGCGTGGTCCTCGGGGTCAAAGCCCAGGCGGCGCGCAGCGTGGTGCAGCAGATAGGCCAACAGGCGCAGCGTCGCGCCGTCGTCCAGCTCGGCCTCTTCACGGTAGCCGCGCAGCAGTTCGGGGGAGGCCAGGGGGCCAGCGTAAGCCAGGTCCAGCACCGGGTCGCCCCAGCCCGCGTCTCCCCAGTCGATCAGCGCCGTAACCGCCCCCTCGGGCGTGACCATCAGGTTACTCGCGTGCAGGTCATTGTGCAGAAACACCGGCGGGGCGGGCGGTGGGGCGACTTCCAGCAGACGCGCCACCGTCTGGGCGGCCCAGATCGCCTCGCCCTGACCCAGCCGCCTAGAGCCCGTTTTGGAAATGAAAAGACTGTCTCAGACAGTCTTTTCATATTGTGACCAGCCGGCGGAGCAGGAGACGG